>DAIQBR010000386.1:3523-3819 GCA_036781105.1 Kiloniellaceae bacterium | reverse complement strand
ATGGTCCAAAGGGGGCGTGATATCGGGGGTAACCACGCCATCAGACCATTGTTCCCCCGGCGGGCAGAAATCTCCAGCCGGGAACCGCAGAAATCCGCCGGTTCCGAACCGCTCGTATGGAAACGACCCGGGACGGGGCGGAATTCCGGCGCCGCGGCGGAACGTCGAGCGCGTCGTCGAAAGGCTCTAGAGCGTTCCTTGGTTAGATTGAACCATTCTGCCGGAGTGGATTTGTGACAAGGTCAAGGGGTTTGGCGCCGGCCATAGTGGAGCTATGGCCAAGCCGAAGCCCGCTG
>DAIQBR010000386.1:0-3428 GCA_036781105.1 Kiloniellaceae bacterium | reverse complement strand
GCCTCCTGACGGATCGCCGCCCCGCACGAAAACAGAATTGCTTCAATCTAGCCAAGGAACGCTCTAGTCGGATGCGGCGCGAAGGTCGCGGATAACGCCGGCGACGATCTTTTCGACCAGAGCGGGGTCTTCCAGCGCCACCTGGTGGCCGCTGCGTGAGGCCACCACCAGCCGCGTGGCCCCGATCTGGCGGGCGAGGTCGGCCTGCAGGCGAATCCAGAGGTCTTCCATGCGGCCGTCGCCATAGAGCCGGTCCCATTCGCGCCGGCCGTGCAGGATCACCTCCGCCCGTACAACGGCGGTGGGCGGCGCTGCTTTGACCTGTGCCATGCTCTCGCGGATATTGCGCAGTTCGTTGAACATAGACGAGCGCGTCGACTCCCGCCGCGCAAGCTGGTGGGCCAGCGCACGGTAAGCCTCGGGGATGCCGAAGGTCAACACCTCCGGAGTGGCATGGATGATGCCGCGGGCCGGTTCCACCGGTACCTCGACGCCGACGTCGTGAAAGCGCTCGTACTGATCGGGATGCATGGAGTCGATGAGGACCAGCCCGATGACCTGATCGGCGTTGTGGGCGGTGTAGTAGAGCGACAGCATGCCGCCGAAAGAGTGGCCGACCAGAATGATCGGTCCGCCGATCCCTGCGTTGCGCAGCAGAAGCTGCAGCTCGCCGGAAATCCGCTCGACAGTGCGCGGCTTGGGGCCCGGCTCGCTCCAGCCATAGCCGGCGCGGTCGTAGCTGCACACTTGTGTCGTCTTGCTCAGCTCCGGTTGGGCGCGGATCCAGTCAAGGTGATTGCCGCCGAGGCCGGCCTCGAGGACCACCGTCGGCGTCCCCGTACCGCTGCAGTAGAGATGCAGACGGTGCTGGCCCACGGCGACCAGCCGGCCCAGGGGCACGGCGGTTTCGCCGGGCGGCGGCGCGGCGCCGGCTCCCTGGATCAGCGAACAGAGCAGCGCGGCCCAGAGCAGCGACCCTGCAACCAGCCGGGGAAGGAAATGGCAGCGGGCCGGCGGGCGCCGGCTGAAGCCAAAGGTCATTGGCCTGCTTTCAGATCGTGGTACGTTCTACAGGAATAAGCTAAGGCGCGGTCCGATCAAAGGCCGTTGCCGGGGGAGAAGAGCGATCCAATGGAAAGAGGGCAAGGCAGCTGGCGCCTTTCTGCCGCCTTTGCGGCCCTGATTCTGGCGTCGGGTCCGCTGGTCTCCGCCGGTGGGGCGACGGCTGCCGGCGGCAATCCCTTTCTCTGCAAGAACCTGGAAGCCAAGCGGCAGATGCTGTCGCGGCAGCCGACAGCGCGCGACCTCAATTTCATGCTGTTCGACGCGGTCAAGGACGGCTGCAGCGATCTGATCAGGAGTCTGCTGGACTCCGGTGCCGCGGTGGAGGCGCGCGACCGTTTCGCCAACACGCCGCTGGTTCTGGCCGCCGCCGCGGGGCAGAACGAGGCCATCGAGCTGTTGCTGGCCGCCGGTGCCCGGATTGATCATCGCAACCTGGCGGGCAGTTCGCCGTTGCTGCGCGCGGCGATGGACAATCAGCGGCGGGCCGCGGTCCTGCTGCTGGAGCGCGGCGCCGACCCCAATCTGGGCAACGGCAAGAATCTGAAACCGCTGCACGCGGCGGCCTACAACGGCAACGACAGGCTGGTGGAGGCCTTGCTGTCGCACGGCGCCGAACCGGACGCGCTGGACACCACCGGCAAGGCGCCGGCGGTCTACGCCGCCGCCCGAGGCTATGTGGAGATCCTCGACCTCCTGATGGCCGCAGGCGTCGATCCGAAGCGGCGCTACGGCAACGGCCTCACCGTGCTGATGTGGGCAGCCGGGCACAGCAACGACACGCCCCGCAAGGACGGCGTCAAGACCGTGGAACGCCTTCTTGACCTCGGCGCCGAGCCCGATGCGGTGGACGACCGGGGCTGGAGTGCCTTGATGATCGCCGCCGAGCGTGGCCATGCCGAGGTGGCGGACCTGCTGCTGGCGCGCGGCGCCGACCCGGCGATCAGAGACAACGAAGGCCGTAGCGCCGCAGAACTCGCCGCCGACGCAAGCCTGCGCAGCAGGCTGCTCTCCGCCCTGCGTTGACGCCGGCTACTTGGCCGCCAGGGTCTGGGCCATGGCAGCGATCTCCTCGTCGCTGAAGGCGCGCATGAGGGCGCCCTTGTCGGGCGCGTTGAGGCGGACCTTGTTCTTGAACTCCAGCATGGTGCGCGCCAGATAGGCAGGCTGCTGCCCGGCCAGTCTGGGGATGCGGCTGTTGCCGTTGTAGCCGCCGAGGTGGCATTGCGTGCACTGGCCCGCGCCCAGGGCCTTCTCGCCCTGGTCGCGCATTGCGTCGTCCGCCGCGAAGGAGGTGGCGGGCCAGGTCTTTTCGGAGAAGTATTTGGCGAAAGCCTGCATCTTCTCCTTGGTCATCTCGGCGGCGATGCCGCTCATGATGTCGTTGGCACGCAGGCCGCTGTTGTAATCCTTGAGCTGGACATAGAGATAGTAGAACTCCTGGCCCCAGATAATGGGCGTGTCCTTTTCCACCGGCATGCCGTTCTCGCCGTGGCAGGCCGCGCAGACCGCCACCTCTTCTGCCAGCTCGTCGGCCGACGCGCCGGCCGCCAGGGCGAAGAAGAGGGCGCCGGCGGCGAGGAGCGCACGGCGCAGCGGGCGGGAAATTGCTGATGTCATATCTGCTCCACTAGAGGCTCTCAGAGAAAGAGAAGGGGCCGCGCACGGCGCGGCCCCTCATCATCGTCGTGCTGTTCTGCTCAGTCTGCAAGGGTAAAGGCGATGATGTTGTTGCCCCGCTTGTAGTTGAGCTGGGCGTTGCCGCCTGCAGCGACCACGATGTACTGCTCGCCGTCGACGGTATAGGACGACGGCGGCGCGTTCACGCCGGCGCCCGCCTGGAAGCGCCACAGCTCGGCACCGGTTGCGGAGTCATAGGCCTTGAAGAAGCCGTTGCCCTCGCCGGTGAAGACCAGGCCGCCGGCTGTCGCCAGAATGCCGCCGATCATCGGCTGTTGCGTCCTGACCTGCCAGCGGATCTTGCCGGTGTCGTATTCCACGGCGGTCACGTTGCCCCATTGCTCCTCCTCGGCGATGACCTTGAAGGCGCCGCCCAGCCACAGCTTGCCGGCTGGATAGGGTGTGCTCTCGACGTGGTAGGTCATCGGCTGATGCAGGTTGATGGCGTAGGTCAGCCGCTGGTTCGGGTCGACGGCCATGGGCGACCACTCGACGCCGCCGTTGGCGCCCGGCAGCATACGCGCGCCGCTGGCCGTCGGCAGGGTCCACATGTCCTCCTGCGGCACCATGGCCTCGGAGAAGCGGATCAGGCTGCAGTCATCGCGGTCGTGCACGTAGACGTGGCCGGTCTTGCCGCCATGCAGCACGCCGGGGACATCCTCGCCGTCGTCATCGCGGACGTTCAC
>DAIQBR010000385.1:0-3836 GCA_036781105.1 Kiloniellaceae bacterium | reverse complement strand
TCGACGCGCTCCTCGGTCTCCACCTGCACCGGATCGGCCGCGGCCTCGCCGTTGGCCTCACCACTGTCGTTGGCGGCGCCGTTCTCTTCGGAATCGCTATCCTCGGCGCTCCCGTCCCGGGCAGCGTCGAGCGGCTGCGGCTCGCTGTCGGCAGCGGCCTCGCCGGGGTGATGATCCTCGTCGCCAAGATGCTCATCGTCGTGATGCTCATCTTCGTCGTGCTGCCCGTCGCCATGCGCCTCTTCGAGGGCGGCGACATCCAGGGCGACGCCGGCGTCCTCGGGCGCTGCGTCGGACGGCAGGTCGATTTCGCCGTCGTCGCCGATCTCGTCGGCCGGCTCGGACTTCAGCGCCGCTTCTTCGGCAAGCAGCGCCTCGCGGTCGGCGATGGGAATGCGGTAATAGTCGGGATGGATTTCGCTGAACGGCAGGAACCCGTGCCTGTTGCCGCCGTAGTCGACGAAAGCGGCCTGCAGGGAGGGCTCTACCCGCGTGATCTTGGCAAGGTAGATGTTGCCTTTGATCTGTTTGCGGGACTCTGTTTCGTAGTCGAAATCCTCAAGTCGATTGCCAGATTGAACCACCACCCTGGTCTCTTCCGGGTGGCTGGAATCGATAAGCATACGTTTGGCCATAAAGGGACAACTCCGGAACGCGCAACGCGGGCTCCGCGGGGACAGCCTTTCTGTCTCCCGGCCGCGGCGCGAAAGTCTTGGGAACTCGTTTGGTCGACAATTGGGATGTCTTGACCGTCATTCGGAACGAGTGTGCTCACGTTTCCGAGGTCTTCGACGGCACGGCCCGTCGTAACGGAGCCGCCATCAGTGCCTCGACGGACTGGACGCTTCATGCAATGGAGGGCCAGGCCGTGAATTTGGGGGAGCCATGCTTTCGCCATCGCAGCAATATATGCAGGAGAGCGGCCGCACGGCCCGGTTGCTTGCAACGCCCTGCCCGAACTCGTATGCCCACCCCGGTGCTGAGATCGCGCTTCGCAGACTGCGCAGCTACCGCGAAGGGAGCGCCGCAGTCCCGTTGCCACGCCACGATCAGGGAAAGGCTCGGGAGGCAGAAGAAATTGCAAGGCCAATATTATCAGGCTACTGCATGGCATACCACCCTCTATTCGCAGGAACCGCAGGCGGCGGGCCGAAAGCCGCCGCGGCGAGGGGGGCGGCGGTTGCACAGGGCACCCCCGGCGGCCATTTTCCCGTCGGAGGGCGCCGCCGCCGGGATGGCCCGGTGGCGCGCCGCGGCCGCTGGGCTATCCCTTGGGGGATTGGCCCCTCCGGCCGGTTTCGCGTATATCTGGTAGTGAATGCTCTGCTGCGCCGCAAAATGTGGGAAGCTGCCTTGAAATTCCGGCTCTTTTTGCTGGTCATGACCTGCCTGCTTGCGGGCCTCGCGCTGCGGCCCGGGGACGCCCTGGCCAAACCGGAGATCGTCGACGCCCGAATCGGCGACACGGCGGAGCGCACCCGCTTCGTGCTGGAGATGAGCGAGGACCTGCCTTACCGGGTCTTCACCCTGCCGGACCCCTTCCGGGTCGTGCTGGACCTGCCGGAGGTGGCCTGGCGCCTGCCGGGCGGCGATCCGCCGGCCGCCCGCGGCCTTATCACGGCGCTGCGCTTCGGCCTCTTCGCGCCCGGCACCACCCGGGTCGTGCTCGATATGAAGCAGCCGGTGCTGCTGCAGCAGGTCTTCGTCATCCCGCCGCGCGACGGCAAGCCGCACCGGCTGGTGATCGACATCGAACCCGCCTCCCGGGAGCAGTATTTCGCTGCCGAGAGCGCGGCGACCGGCGAGGCGGCGGTCTCCGACGAACCGCTCAGGCCGCTCGCCGAGGCGGTTCCCGCGCTGCCCCAGGCCAAGCCGGCCGACGAGCGGCCCATGGTGGTGATCGATCCCGGCCACGGCGGGGTGGATCCCGGCGCCGTGGGGGTATCGGGCTATTTCGAGAAGAACCTCACCCTGGACTACGGTCGCGCCCTCAAGCGGGCCCTGGAGGCGACCGGCCGCTACCGGGTCGCCATCACCCGCGAGAGTGATGTGTTCCTGAAGCTGCGCGAGCGCATCCGGATCGCCCAGGAAACCAAGGGCGACCTCTTCATCTCCCTGCATGCCAACGTCCACAGCTCGGGCAATATTCGCGGCGCCTCGATCTATACCCTCTCGGAGACCGCCTCGGACGAGGAGGCGGCGGCGCTGGCGGCGGCGGAAAACGCCGCCGATGTGCTGGCCGGCGTGAACCTGGGTGACCAGACCGGCGATGTTAGGAATATTCTCATTGATCTGGCCCAGCGCGAGACCATGAATCTCTCGAAGAAGTTCGCCAACGACCTGGTCCGCGAGGTCGGCCGCGAGACCAAGCTGCTGCGCAACACCCACCGCTTCGCCGGCTTCGCCGTGCTGAAATCGCCGGTGGTGCCGTCGATCCTCTTCGAGATCGGCTATATGTCCAACCGCCAGGAGGAACGCCTGCTGCGCAGCGAGGCGCACCGGGCCAAAATAATCGAGTCGATTATTCGAGCCATTGACGGTTATTTTGAGCGGCAGCGCGCGGCCAGCCGCACGTGATTTTGCGGAACACGGCAGGTCGTCCGGCGTTGAACCTCCAGTGTGAGGGCGAGAGAGTTTGGTTAAGGGGCGGGACCACAGGACCGCCACATTTAAGTGCCATATTACAACCCAGTCCGGTCTGCTACCGGAGGTGGCCGGCAGGCGGCATTTGCGGTTGAGGTTCCTTAACGCCTCGTGACTAGCATGCGGCCCCGGGCAGGCGGGATCATCTGCCCAAGGGGCCCCTTGCGGAGGGGCCGAGGGAGCCGACGGGGCGGAACAGCGGGCTGCGGGGCCCGGCGGAGAGAGACTTTGAGACGAGGCTTCAAGATTCTGGGCGTCCTTTTCGGGCTCGCCATGATCCTCGCCGTCGCCGGTGCCGGCGGCGTGATTTATGTTTTCTATCACTATGGCCGCGGCCTGCCGGAGTACAGCCAGCTGGCCGACTACGAGCCGCCGACGGTGACCCGCGTCCACGCCGGCGATGGCCGTCTGCTCGCCGAGTACGCCACCGAAAAGCGTGTCTTCGTGCCCATCGAGGCGATTCCGCGGCGCGTGGTGAACGCTTTCCTCTCGGCCGAGGACAAGAACTTCTACGGCCACCCGGGCGTCGACTTCATCTCGGTCGCCCGCGCCGTGGTCACAAACATAATCAATCTCACGCGCGACCGCCGGCCGGTCGGCGCCTCGACCATCACCCAGCAGGTCGCCAAGAACTTCCTGCTGACCAACGAGGTCTCCATCGAGCGCAAGATCAAGGAGGCGATCCTCGCCTTTCGCATCGAGCATGCCTTCACCAAGGAGACCATCCTCGAGCTTTATCTGAACGAGATCTATCTCGGCTTCGGCTCCTACGGCGTGGCGGCTGCGTCGCTCAACTATTTCAACAAGTCGCTCGACGAGTTGACCATCGCCGAGGCCGCCTACCTGGCGGCGCTGCCCAAGGCGCCGAACAACTATCACCCGGTGCACAAGCACGAGGCGGCGGTGGCGCGGCGCGACTGGGTCATCGGACGCATGCTGGAAGACGGCCGGATCGGCGCCGAGGAAGCCGCCGCAGCCCAGGGCGAGCCCCTGGTGGTGCACCGGCGCGACGACACCGAGGTGGTGGAAGCCGAGTACTTCGCCGAGGAGGTCCGCCGCGAGCTGGTGCGCCTCTACGGCGACGACAGCCTCTACACCGGCGGCCTTTCGGTGCGCACGACCCTGGACCCGCGCCTGCAGGAGATCGCCAACCGCGTGCTTCGCGACGGCTTGATCGCCTACGACCGCCGTCA
>DAIQBR010000384.1:0-3841 GCA_036781105.1 Kiloniellaceae bacterium | reverse complement strand
CGTGCTGGAAGCCACCGAAGGCTGGTCGCGCGAGCGCATCGAGGCCGCCATCGCCTCGGGCGAGCGCACCATCGTCACGCTCAAGGAGCCGCTGCCGGTGCACATCGCCTATCTCACCCACTGGGTGAACAAGGACGGCTCCGTGCACTTCCGCAACGACGTCTACGACCGCGACGCCGCCCTGGCCAAGGCCCTGCTCGGCTCGCGTGCCGGCACCCTGCGTTAGCTGACCGGGCATTCCTGAAAGACACCTCAGGAGGCCTGCCGCTGCCGGTCGGTGGCGTTAACTCTTTTTCGTGATCCCTCGGGAATAAAACGTTGCGCCGCCGGTCCTCTATGCAGCGGGCCTCGGCGGAAAGGGCGGAATCCGCTTCGGCCATTGCCTCGACTCGCCAAAGCATGCAATCGTTAACGATCCCTTCGTGATTGTGGGCGCAGTCTCGCAGGGATCATAGAACCGGAACCGCTGAGCAGAGGACCCGAGGCGGCATGGACCAAAAGGCTGATTCCGCTTTCGCGGGCGCGCTGACGCGCCGTCACTTCCTGAGCGCCGGCATCACCGGCATCGCGGCCTTCGCCGCCACCACCCTGATCCCCGATTTCGCGCTTGCCGCCACGCAATTGCCGGCGACCCGCGCGCTGGCCTTCCGCTCGCTGCACACTGGCGAGGAGGTCAAGGCAATCTACCTGCGCGACAACATCCTGCAGCCTGAGGGCGTGAAGACGCTGAACCACGTGCTGCGCGACTGGCGCAGCGGTGAGGTCTGGGACATGGACCCGCAGCTCTTCGACCTGCTCTACGCCCTGCGCCGGCGCGTGGACAGCGCGCAGCCCTTCCACCTGATTTCCGGCTATCGCTCGCCCTCGACCAACGCCAACCTGGCGTCCAAGAGCAACGGCGTCGCCAAGCGCTCGCTGCACATGCAGGGCCGGGCGACCGACATCGCCCTGCCGGACCGCGACCTCAAGGCCCTGCACAAGACGGCCCTGGCCCTGCAGGCCGGCGGTGTCGGGCTCTATTCCAAGTCGGGCTTCATCCACGTCGATACCGGCCGCGTGCGCCACTGGGGCTCGTAACTTCCGCTACCGGCCGGCCGGCCTTCGCCGGCCTCACCGCTTCCTGAGCCCTACAGCTTCGTCAGATAGTCGTCGGCGAAGTCGATCTGCAGATCCACCCAGAGCGGGAAGTGATCGCTGATCTGGTAGGTGCGCCACTCGTTCCTGTAGTACTCCTTGCGCTCCGTCGCGTCGGCGAGCAGGGCGTCGAGTTCGGCGATCGCCTTTTGCTTCTTTGCGAGCTTCTCGGGGTCGGTGATGCGCGCGGCGGCGCGTTCCGCCTTCGCCTTGTTTTTTTTCAGGGTCTTCTGCACCTCGCCGTCGTACTCTTCGAACTGGTTGGCGCGGAAGACGATGTCGAAGAGGTTGACCACGCCGTGGCTGTCGCCGCTCTCCCGCGCGACGAGCCGCACCTCGTCTTCGCGCTCCTTGAACGAGATCTGGTCGTAGAATTTGTTCTGCTTGGCGTTGCTGCCGCGTTTGTTGGCAAAGACTTCGAAGCCGTTCTCCGCCAGGGCGTCGAAGGTGTCGCCGTCCAGCTCCTCGATATTGAAGTCGCCCACCAGGATGTAGTTGGCGGACTCCTTGTCGGCGCGGCGCGACAGGAACTCTGCGATCGCCTCGATTTCCTTGACCCGCCTGCGGTACTGCGGCGTGGTCTTCGTCGGCTTGCCGAAGTAGATGTGAACCGTCGCCAGCATGAACTTGAACCAGCCGGCCTGGAAGTGGCAGCAGAACGGGGTGCGGGCAAACTGGCGTTCCTTGGTGACGTCGCTGATCTGCTTGGCGAAGGGCAGGACGATCTCACCGGCGATGCCCCGGAAAGAGATCTTGTCCCTGTTGTAGATGAACCCCAGCCGTTCCTTGTTGCCGCTCGGCCCCTCGGTGATGTCGGTCAGAATGAAGTCGTATTTGGGGCCGACGATGTCCATCAGCTTGTCGAAGGGCCGCAGGTCCTCGCAGAGTTCCTGCACCGCGATGAGGTCGAAGGCGGCGATGGTTTCGGCGAGGTAGAAGAAGCTTTCCGCCAGTCGGGGGCCGTGGCCGAAGCGGTTGTCGTCGAAATTGCGGATGTTCCAGGTGCCCAGCAGCAGGGAGGTGGCGGCGCTGCGCGCCGGCAGTTCCTTCGCCAGGGCCTTGCGGAGATGAACCAGGTTCTTGGCGACGCGTCTGCGCTCCTCGGTGTCCTTGACCAGGTTCTTCAGCATCCAGTAGCTCGGCATTTTCCCCTCCTTCCCCCAGGAAATCGTAACGAAAACGGGAGTTGCCCGGCCGACTATACGATGCGTTGTGGGGGCCGGGGCCGCGCATAGGGGTTGGCGAGCGGTCTTCCCGGCAGACCGGCCGCGCGGCGGGGCCCCGTCGTGGCGCAGCAAGGTTTTGACCTTTGCGCCGGATTTCCTATGATCCGCCTGCCGCCAAGGAGAGGCACCACAGAGCCATGGAAAAGTTTACCACCCTGAGCGGGGTTGCCGCGCCCCTGCCGATGGTCAACGTCGACACCGACATGATCATCCCCAAGCAGTTCCTGAAAACCGTGAAGCGCACCGGGCTGTCCGAGGGGCTGTTCTACGAGATGCGCTTCGATGAGAACGGCAAGCCCAAGGAGGGCTTCATTCTCGACCAGCCGGCCTACCGGAACGCGCAGATCCTGGTGGCGGGCGAGAATTTCGGCTGCGGCTCCAGCCGCGAGCACGCGCCCTGGGCGCTGCTCGATGCCGGCATCCGCTGTGTTATCGCGCCCAGCTTTGCCGACATCTTCTACAACAACTGCTTTAAGAACGGCATCCTTCCCATTGTTCTGCCGCAGGAACAGGTCGATCTGCTGATGGACGACGCCCAGCGCGGCGCCAACGCGGTGGTCACCGTCGATCTGGAGAAGCAGGAGATCACCGGCCCGGACGGCGGCCGCATCAAGTTCGACCTCGACCCCTTCCGCAAGCACTGCCTGCTGAACGGCCTCGACGACATCGGCCTGACGCTGGAGAAGGCCGACAAGATCGCCGCCTTCGAGGAAGCCCGCAAGGTCAGCCAGCCGTGGGCCTGATCCGCGGCCCCAGGGGCGGCCCCAGGGGCAGCGTCAGCGGGGCGGCCCTGCCGGCGGCCTAAGTCGTATGAGCAAAAGTGCGGAATTCGACGTCGTGGTCGTCGGCGCCGGCGCTGCGGGCATCGGTGCCGGGCGCGCGCTGGCGGACTCCGGCTGTCGCTTCACCATCGTGGAGGCCCGCGACCGGGTCGGCGGGCGCGCCTGGACCGTCGACAGCGGCGCGGGCTATGCCATCGACCTCGGCTGCGAGTGGCTGCACTCGGCGCCGCGCAATCCGCTGGTGCCGGCCGCGCGCGACCTCGGGCACGCGGTCGACGAATACCCGCACACCTGGGCCCACGAGTGGAACACCGAAAAGCTGGGCTCCGCGGCCTATGCCGAGTTCCGCGGCGCCACCGGCGGCCTCTTCGAGAAGGCCGGGGCGCTGGCCGCCGCCGGCGGGCCCGATGCCGCCTTCGGCGACCTGCTGGCAGCGGACGACCCCTGGCGGCCGGCGATCGACGCCATCTGCGGCTGGATCACCGGCGGACGCCTCGACCAGCTCTCCGCCGTCGACATGGGCCGCATGGACGACCTGGAAGTGAACTGGCGCCTGCCGGGCGGCTACGGCGCGGTCATCGCGGCGCTGGCCGAGGGGCTGCCGCTGCGCCTGGCGAGCCCGGTAACGCGCATCGACTGGCGCGGCAGGGCCATCACCGTCGAAACGCCGGACGGCAGCCTGACGGCACACCGCGTGAT
>DAIQBR010000383.1:1605-3847 GCA_036781105.1 Kiloniellaceae bacterium | reverse complement strand
CGGGCCATGATCCATGTTTTGATAGGCGGGCAATCAGACCGCCGGGGTAGGCGGCGCAGCACAGCAAGCGGGGAGGACGGAAGATGGCGCGCGTGGCTCTGGTGACGGGAGGGACCCGGGGAATCGGTGCCTCCATTTCGATCGCCCTGAAGGCTGCCGGCTACACTGTGGCGGCGACCTACGGCGGCAACGACGAGGCCGCGGGCAAGTTCAAGGACGAACACGGCATCGCCGTCTACAAATGGGACGTCGGCGACTTCGAGGCCTGCAAGGACGGCGTCGCCAAGGTCGAGGCCGACCTCGGCCCGGTCGATGTGCTGGTGAACAACGCCGGCATCACCCGCGACGGCACGCTGCACCGCATGACGCCGGAGGCCTGGCGCGCGGTGATCGCCACCAACCTCGACTCGCTGTTCAACATGTCGCGCAACGTCATCGAGGGCATGCGCGAGCGCAACTACGGCCGCATCATCTCGATCTCCTCGATCAACGGCCAGAAGGGCCAGTTCGGCCAGGCCAACTATTCCGCCGCCAAGGCCGGCGTGTTCGGCTTCACCAAGGCGGCGGCGCAGGAAAATGCCGCCAAGGGCATTACCGTCAATGCCATCGCGCCGGGCTACATCGCCACCGAGATGGTCAAGGCGGTGCCGGAGGACGTGCTGAAGACCAAGATCCTGCCGCTGATCCCCGTCGGCCGCCTCGGCGAGCCGGAGGAGATCGCGCGCTGCGTCGTCTTCCTCGCCGGCGAGGATGCCGGCTTCATCACCGGCGCCACGCTGACCGCCAACGGCGGCCAGTACATGATCTGAGTGAAGGCATGGCGGCCGGCGGTGCGCCCCTGCCGCCCGAACTCGCTTCCCGCGAGGCCGGCCTGCCGCCGAAGCTCATGGTCTTCGACGGTGTCTGCGTCCTGTGCAGCGGCGCGGTGCGCTTTGTGCTGAAGCACGAGCGCGCGCCGGACTTCACCTTCACGCCGGTGCAGTCGCCGCTCGGCCAGCGCGTGCTCGCGGCGCTCGGGCAGCCGCTCGACGGCAACGACAGCATGGTCATCGTCGCCGACGGCCGCTACTACCTGAAGTCCGATGCCATCGCACGCCTTGTCCAGGGGCTGAGGGCGCCCTGGCGCTGGTTTGCGGCCACCCGCTTGCTGCCGCGGGCGCTGCGCGACCGGGCCTATGACTGCCTGGCGCGCAACCGCTACAACATCTTCGGGCGCTACGACACCTGCATGGTGCCGGACGCCGCCCTGCGAAAGCGTTTTCCGGAGTGAGCCGATGCTGAAAGGATCCTGTCACTGCGGTGCCGTCACCTTCGAGCTGGCGCGCCCGCCGGAGTGGCGCAGCGAATGCAACTGCTCGGTCTGCCGGCGCCTCGGCACGCTCTGGGGCTACTTCGATGAATCGGAAGTGCGCTTCACCGGGCAGCCGGCGGCGACCGAAACCTATGTCTGGGGCGACCGGATGCTCGCCTTCCACCGCTGCCGCGCCTGTGGCTGCACGACCCACTGGATCGGACTCGAGCCCAAGCCGGACACCCGCATGGCGGTGAACACCCGGCTGCTCGAACCACAGGACATGGCCGGCGTCCCGCTGCGCCACTTCGACGGCGCGGACAGCTTCCGCTATCTGGATTAAGTTGCAGCGCGCAGCAAACTTGGAGGACCCGCCATGCCGCTCGGCCGCCTGATCGAATACGACGACGCGTCGCCGCGGGTGCGCGCCGTCTACGACGACATCATGGCCACCCGCAGGACCGACTGGGTGAACAATTTCTGGAAGGCGCTGGCGCAGAACCCGGAGACTCTGGAACGGACCTGGGAGAGCGTGAAGCAGGTCATGGCGCCCGGCGCCCTCGACCCGCTGACCAAGGAAATGCTCTACATCGCCGTCAGCATCACCAACAACTGCGAGTACTGCATCACCTCGCACACCGCCGGCGCCATCCAGAAGGGCATGACCGACGCGATGCTGCAGGAACTGCTGGCGGTGGTCGGCATGGCCAACGAGACCAACGCGCTGGTCAACGGCTACCGCGTGCCGGTCGATGAGAAGCTGCGCGCCGTCGCCCACGGCGAGGTGGGCTGACCGGCACGATGGCGGTGAACGACTATCCCAACCGCCCGCTCATCGGCGTCGGCGTCGTGGTGTTCAAGGGCGCCCGCGTCCTGCTGATCCGCCGCGGCAAGCCGCCGCGCGAAGGCCAGTGGTCGCTGCCCGGCGGGCGCCAGCGCCTGGGCGAGCGC
>DAIQBR010000383.1:0-1573 GCA_036781105.1 Kiloniellaceae bacterium | reverse complement strand
GGCGGCGGCTCGCGAGGTGGCCGAGGAAGCCGGCATCGAGATCGCGGTCGGCGGCCTGGTCGACGTGGTCGATTCCATCACCCGCGATGCGGCGGGCGCGGTGGAGTACCACTACACCCTGGTCGACGTCGTGGCGGAATGGCGCGCGGGAGACATCGTCGCCGGCCATGACGCCGCCGAAGTCACCTGGGCCGATCCGGACGACCTCGCGCCCTACGATCTCTGGAAGGAGACCGGGCGCATCATCGCGCTGGCGCGGGAAAAGCGCGGCCGCGGTTCACAGTGAAATCTTCGCCCAGGGATGGGCGCGTTCCTCGTAGACCGCCTTGTCGGGCCTCGGAAACGACGGGTCGGCGAAGGCGCCGACGGCGACCGCGATGGAATCGGACCGGAAGTCGGGCTCCCAGAACACCGTCCCGCCGCAGTCGGGACAGAAGTGGAAGGTGATCCCGCGCCCGCTGTCGGCAAGGCGCCGCGTCGTCTGCGCGCGGCCTGCGGTCTTCACCGCTTCGCGCGCAAAGAAGGCGGCGACGCCGAAGGCGCTGCCGCTGCGCCGCTGGCAGTCCAGGCAGTGACAGAGGGAGACGCGCTGCGGCTCACCTGCGCAGGTGATGGAAAGCTGCCCGCAGGCACAGGATGCGGTTCGCGTGGTCACGCTCTCTCCTTCGACAGGCGTGAAACCTTAGCGAAACACCTCCCGCCTTGCCATGCCGGACAGGGGCGGCTATCAGCGCAGCCATGACTTCTGTGGCTCCAGATGCGGCGCTGGCGGCGCGGCGGGCAAGGGCGACCCTCATCGGCGGCATTGCCGTGCTGCTGTGGGCGCTGCTCGCGCTCTTCACCACCGGGGCGGCGGGTATCCCGCCCTTCCAGCTGCTCGCCATGACCTTCGCCGTCGCCTTCGCGGTCAGCCTCACGGTGCTGGCCGCGCGCGGCCGCCGCGCTTTCGCCGCCTGGCGCCAGCGTCCGGCGGTCTGGCTGCTCGGCGTCGGCGGCCTCTTCGGCTACCACTTCTTCTACTTCGTCGCCCTCGGCAACGCGCCCGCCGTCGATGCCAGCCTCATCGCCTACCTCTGGCCGCTGCTCATCGTCGTCTTCTCGGCGCTGCTGCCGGGCGAGCGCCTGCGCTGGTTCCACCTCGCCGGTGCCGCCATGGGCCTTGCCGGCGCCGCACTGCTGGTGGCCAAGGGCGGCACGCTGCAGTTCGACGCGCACTACACCCTGGGATATCTCGCCGCGGCGGCCTGCGCGCTGACCTGGTCCAGCTACTCCGTCGCGAACCGCCGCTTCGGCGCGGTGCCGACGGAGGTGGTCGGCGGCTTCTGCGGCGCCGTGGCGCTGCTCGCTTTCCTCTGTCACCTGCTGCTGGAGACCACGGTCACGCCCCAGGGCCTGCAGTGGCTGGCCGTTCTCGGTCTCGGCCTCGGTCCGGTGGGGGCGGCCTTCTTCGTCTGGGACTACGGCACCAAGCACGGCAACATCCAGGTGCTGGGCGCGCTGGCCTATGCCGCGCCGCTGCTCTCGACCCTCATCCTCATCGTCTTCGGCCAGGCCGAGGCGACCTGGCAGGTCG
>DAIQBR010000382.1:0-3857 GCA_036781105.1 Kiloniellaceae bacterium | reverse complement strand
GCTGAGGATCTCGCCGCCGGCTTCGCGCAGGGCGCTCGCCATGGCCTGGGTGACGCCGCCCATGCCGCCGCGGGTGAAGCCCCAGGCGCCGATGGTGCCGTCGACCTCGCCCATGTAGTGATGCAGCAGCACATAGGCGGTGCCCGGCGAATAGACTCCAAGACCGGTGCCGATAATGCCGGAGCCGGCGAAGTGCGCCTTGATTACCTCGGTCTCGAAATACTCGTCGAGGAACTCGCCGATCGACATGGTCCAGAAGCGGATGGTCTCGCCCATCTCGCGCTCGCCGAGGTCGTGGAAGCGCTTGCCGAGGAACAGCAGCTCGCCGATGTCGCGCGGCCGGTTGCTCACCGGGTCCGGCGCGCTGCGCAGCAGTAGGGGCTTGATGAAGCGGCACTGGCGCATGATGGCGCGCGAGTAACGCTCGTAATTGTCGGCATCGCGCCGCGAGAAGCGGGAGAGCTCCCGGCGCAGCGCGTCGTGGTCGGAGTAGTAGGCGAAGTAGCCGCCATCGTCGGTGAAGGTGGCGCCGCTCTCGTAGGGGATGACCTGCAGGCCGTGGCGCGGCAGGTCGAGGTCCCGCACGACTTCCGGGCGCAGCAGGCTGCACACGTAGGAGCAGTTGGAGTAGGTCCAGCCGGGATAGAGCTCGCGGCTGACCGCGGCGCCGCCGATATGGGCATTGCGCTCGACGACCAGGACCTTGAGCCCCCGCTTGGCCAGATAGCAGGCGGCGGTCAGGCCGTTGTGTCCTGCCCCGACGACGATAACGTCATATCGCCCCTGCATTCGGCTACCTCCCAAGCGTTGATCAGCAGATTAGACAAGGGGCCGGGACCGGTCTATAATTTTTTTGAGCGCTTAAATAAAATTAAGGTCTGGAAAGCCGGGAGAGCTTCCTCTAACCATTGTTGCACAAGCGTTTTGGAGTCTTTTTTGGGTAAGGAGAGGCACGAGATGGCAGCCAAAGTCGCCACCGGACGCCCGCGGCGCGAGCGCGCGGAGAACGCCGCCAAGCGACGCCGGCAGCTGATCGAGGCGACAATCGATTCCATCGTGGAGCACGGGATGTCGGCAACGACCCTGGCGACGGTCTCAGACGGTGCCGGTCTGTCGCAGGGGGTCGCGGTCTTCTATTTCCAGAACAAGCAGACGTTGCTCGCCGAGACGCTGAAATACCATTACGAGGTGTATAACAAGGTCTGGCAGTCGGCCCTCGCCGAGGCACCGGACGACCCGGTGGAGAAGCTGCTCGCGGTGGTTTGCGCCGATCTCGACGAGCGTATCTGCAACTCCCGCCATCTGGCCTTGTGGCACTCTTTCTGGGGCGAGGCCAAGGCGCGGCCAACCTTCGCCCAGATCTGCGACACCTATGATTCCGAGCACAGCGAGGTCCTGGTTGCCCTCTGTCGGGAAGTCGAGGACCTGATCGCCGACCCCTCCTGGAGTGCCGAGAACCTGGCCGAAGCGCTCGTCACCATGACCGACGGCATGTGGGGACGTGTGCATGTGACGCCAGACGCCATGGATACGGCCGGGGGGCGGCGCCTGCTCGGGCGCTTCCTTGCCACCATGCTGCCGTCGCGCCGGGCCCAGATCATGGATCGCCTGGCCGGGGTTTCGGCCGTCGCGGCGGACTGACCGAGCCCCCCTGCAATCCACGGTCACAGCACCTCGGCACGTTTTCACCTCAGAGGCGTCCGCAAGCGCGCAATCCCGCGGAATCACTAAGCTATTCCAGCGATTGCCATTAAGCGAATGTTTGTCATTTCACGTTAACGATGTTGATCGCCTCAGCCAGTCTATGTCGCCACGGCCGGCTGGCGTGGGACGTTGAACGACTGCGAAGGGTGCCGATGGCTCTGCTCTCCAAAGCAGCCGCCACTCCGGCCGGCAGAGGGAAGATCCCCTTCTGGATGCGCCTCAAGGCGTGGTGGGAAGGCTACGATCTTGCGCTCCGGCAAAAGGACAAGATCCCCTTGGATATGGGGGACCTTTCCCAGGATGCTGTGCGCTATGAGGAGCCGGAACCGCGCTCCATGCGGCTCGAGATCATGCAGCAGATCTGGGGCAAGGGCATGTCCGGCCCCGGCGATGAAAACTACATCCTGCGGCTGGTCAAGCCGCTCGGCCTGAACCCCGCTCTCACCGTGATCGATGTCGGCGCCGGCCTCGGCGGTGCGACGCGGCTGATCTCCGAGAAGTTCGATATCTGGATTACGGGCCTGGAGCAGGACCGCGAGGTGGCCGATGCCGGCATGGAGATGTCCACCATGGCCGGTCTCGCCAAGCGGGCACCGATCCACTATTTCGACATGGACCGCTACGAATTCCGCGAAAACTCGACCGACGTCGTGATCTCCAAGGAGGCCCTCTACACCGTGGAGGACAAGGAGCGCCTGCTGAAGGAGATCATCCACATGATCCGTCCGCGCGGGCAGCTGCTGTTCACGGACTATGTGCTGACCGAGAAGGCGGACGACAGGGCGGTGTTCGCCTGGGCCGAGGGCGAACCTAAAAAGCCCTTCCCCTGGACCATGCGGGACTACGAGTCGATGCTGACCGAATCGCGCCTGGATATCCGCATCAAGGAAGACATCACCGACGAGGTCTACAGCATCATCACCGGCAGCTGGGCCACCTTCCTGTCCAGCCTGAAGGGCAAGACCGTCGACAAGGACTCCTCTGCCGCGATCACCGAGGCGGTCGAGCTGTGGACCCGGCGGACCAAGGCGATCGATGCCGGCGCCCTGCGGATCTGCCGCTTTCATGCCCTGAAGAAAGAAGCGGAGAAGATGCTCTCCGACTGGTAGCGGGCGGCCCGGGCGGGGGCGGCTCAGCGGCGGATTTCCGGGCTTTTGAGAAGGTTGACAGCCCCCCTGGCGATGCCTATGTTCCCGGCTTTCCGCGCGCCGGCGCAGGTTCCGGCCCGGCCTTCGGCGTGATGCCGCAGCCGGCCAACGAGGATAAGAAGATGAAGGTCGTTAACTCTCTGAAGACCGCGAAACTGCGGGAAAAAGGCTGCCGCGTCGTGCGCCGCAAGGGTCGCGTCTACGTGATCAACAAGAAGAACCCGCGCTTCAAGGCCCGCCAGGGCTGAGCGCCTTCTGTCGCCACCCGCCGTTGCTGTGAGCGACGCGGGCCGGCTGACGGAACAGTTTCGACGTGATCAGGCCGCGCTCCCCGGTTGGGGGGCGCGGCCCTTTTTGCGCCGACGGCTTCTCTGAATCTTTGCCCCGGCCCGGATCGAGACAGCCTCTAGGCATTGACCCCATGCACCGGGCGGGCCATAGTCTCCAAAAAATTGGTAATACCAATTGCCCCGCCCTCCCCGAGGGCGAGACGGGCCAGGGAGAGACGCCGACATGCAGATGCCCGATCCGGACCAGGGGGTCATCGCGGCCAAGTCCGACATCGTTGCCGCCTTGCGCGCCATCGTCCCCGGGGAGGGGGTGATCGTCGACGAGGAGGAGCTGCGGGCCTATGAGTCCGACGGCCTCACCGCCTATCGCCAGCTGCCCCTCATCGTGGTGCTGCCGGAGACCACCCGGCAGGTTTCCGAGGTGCTCAAGTGCTGCCAGGCGCGCGGCGTGAAGGTGGTGCCGCGCGGCGCCGGGACCTCGCTGTCCGGCGGCGCCCTGCCGCTGGCCGACGGGATCATCCTGGGCCTCGGCAAGTTCAACCGGGTCCTGGAAATCGATTTCGACAACCGCTGCGCCGTGGTGCAGCCCGGCGTGACCAATCTCGCCATCACCAAGGCGGTGGAGGACGAGGGCTTCTACTATGCGCCCGACCCCTCCAGCCAGATCGCCTGCACCATCGGCGGCAACGTGGCGGAGAATTCCGGCGGCGTGCAC
>DAIQBR010000381.1:3329-3861 GCA_036781105.1 Kiloniellaceae bacterium | reverse complement strand
GGGCGCACGCCGGGCTCCTCGCCGCCGGACTCCACGCGCATCGAGGAGGAGGGCGTTCTCATCGATAACTTCCTGCTGGTCGAGGAGGGCCGCTTCCGCGAGCAGGAGACCCTGGCCCTGCTGAAGTCCGGGCGCTATCCCTGCCGCAACCCGCAGCAGAACCTGGCCGACCTCGCCGCGCAGATCGCCGCCAACGAGACCGGCGTGCAGGAGGTGCGCAAGATGGTCACCCACTTCGGCCTCGACGTGGTGCAGGCCTACATGCGCCACGTTCAGGACAACGCCGAGGAATCGGTGCGCCGGGTGCTTGACGTGCTGAAGGACGGCCAGTTCACCTATCCGCTCGACAACGGCTCCAAGATCGAGGTGAAGATCACCGTCGACAAGCAGGCGCGCGAGGCCCTCATCGACTTCACCGGCACCTCGCCGCAGGACAAGGGCAACTTCAACGCCCCCACCGCGGTCTGCAAGGCGGCGGTACTCTACGTCTTTCGCACCCTGGTGGAGGACGAAATCCCGCTGAACGAGGGCT
>DAIQBR010000381.1:0-3274 GCA_036781105.1 Kiloniellaceae bacterium | reverse complement strand
GAAGCCCCTGAAGCTGAAGATTCCCGAGCGCTCGATGATCAGCCCCGAGTATCCGGCCGCCGTCATCGCCGGCAACACCGAGGTCTCGCAATGCATCACCGATGCGCTCTACGGCGCGCTAGGCGTGCTGGCCTCGGCCCAGGGCACCATGAACAACTTCGTCTACGGCAACGACCGCTACCAGAACTACGAGACCATCTGCGGCGGCACCGGCGCCGGGCCGGACCACGACGGCACCTCCGCGGTGCACTCGCACATGACCAACACCCGCATGACCGACCCGGAGGTGCTGGAATGGCGCTTCCCGGTGCGCCTGGAGGCCTTCCGCATCCGCCACGGCTCCGGCGGCGCCGGCAAGCACCGCGGCGGCGACGGCGTCATCCGGCGCATGCGCTTTCTCGAGTCCATGACCGCGACACTGCTCTCGCTGCACCGCACGACCGATCCCTATGGCCTGGCGTGCGGCGAGCCCGGCCAGCGCGGGCGCAACACGGTGATCCGCGCCGACGGCACGCGGCAGGAACTGAGGGGCAGCGACGAAACCGAGATGCAGCCGGGCGACGTCATGCTGATCGAGACGCCGGGCGGCGGCGGCTTCGGAAAAGCCGCCGAGCGACGGGAGGCGGCGGAATGAGCGACGCAAAAGAAGCACCGGCGAAGGGCGGCAAGCGGGCCATCGTCTCCTCGGCGCACCTGGTTTCCGAGCGCGCGGCGGAAACCAGCGCCTTCGAGTATGGCCTCTACATCGCCTCCAACGCCTTCAACCGCTGGATCACCCGCTGCATGGCGGCGGCCGGCTACCCGGACCTCGGTGCCCTCGACGTCATGGTGCTGCACACGGTGAACCACCGCGCCAAGGACAAGAAGCTGGCCGACATCTGCTTCGTCCTCAACATCGAGGACAGCCACACGGTGAACTACGCCCTGAAGAAGCTCACGCGCCTCGGCCTCGTCGCCGGCGACAAGCGCGGCAAGGAGATTTTCTACGCCACGACGAAAGAGGGGCAGGCGGCCTGCGTGAAGTATCGCGAGGTGCGCGAGGACTGCCTCATCACCGCCTTCAGCGCCTTCGGCGGCGATAAGGCGGGGGAACTCAATGAGCAGATCGGCGAGGCGGCCGACCTGCTGCGCGCCCTCTCCGGCCTCTACGACCAGGCGGCAAGATCGGCGTCGAGCCTCTAGCCGCCGCGCTGAAGTCTCAGGAAATTCTGCAGGGCATCGCTGTCGCCCGGGTCCGCAGCGCGCTTGTACCAGTAAGCGGCCTGCTTCTTGTCCGCTTCGACACCCATACCCTGCTCGTACATCACAGCCAGATTGAACTGTGCCGTGGCGTCTCCACCGTAGGCGGCCGGCTCGATCAGCGTGAAGGCGTGTTGCGGATTCGCCTCTACACCCTGTCCGGTCAGATAGAGTGCGCCCAGCATGCCCTGAGCTCCCGGCGACCCTCCTTCCGCGGCGGCCTCGAGCCAGCGCAGGCCTTCGGATATATCCCGGTCGACTCCTTGTCCCGCGAAGTACAGCTGGCCGACCACAAACTGTGCATTTGGGTCCCCTTGATCCGCGGCCTTGGCGAACCAATCGAAAGCGGTGCGCATATCCTTCTCGACGCCGTGGCCGTTTGCATAGAGAGCGCCCATCAGTTTCTGTGACTTTACATCGCCCGCCTCGGCAAAAGGCTGTGCCAGCGCAGCGGCGCGCGCCGGGTCTTGCGCGATCAGAGCTCCTTGCATGTACTGCTCCGCCAACTCGCGCTGGGCGTCGGCATCATTCTGCTCGGCCGCGAGTTCGAACCAGCGCTGTGCCTCATCCGGATCGGCAGGACCGCCGAGGCCGGCCTCAGTAAGCAATCCCAGCATGTTCTGGGCTTCCGGCTCGCCCGCTTCTGCCGCCGCCTTGAGCCAGCGCCGTGCCAGTTCGAAGTTCTGCGGCCTGACGCCGAACTGGGTGTACATCATGCCGAGACGGGTCATCGACCCGACGTCCCCCAGCTCTGCGGCAATCTCAATCAGGCGCGCGCCGCGCGGCGCCAGCCCGTCGTTGAAGGGGCTGCCTTGCGTCATCGCTTCGAAGATTCCGCTGGGCGGCCGGTTGCTCTTCTTGAAATATTCCGCGCCAAGGCGGGCATGCAGTTCGGCATCTTCCGGCAGGGCCTTCACCGCCCTGTCGCAGAGCCGGAGAACAGGGTCGGCGACGCGCCAGGTTTCCTCCGGATCCAACTGGTCGAGGCACTGTTTCCTCAGCTCTTGCGCGTCCTGCGCATGGGCCTGGAGCAGCGGCACAACCGCCAGTCCGGCGACCGCAAATGCCGCCTTCACAATACCTTTCATGTCTCTCCCTTGCCTCGGGTTGTTGCACTGACTCCAACGAGAAACTACCCTCGATTGTACACGGGTGCACTCCGGGAGGGGCGGAAATGAGGTCGGCGGAGGCAATTTTCCTGACGGCGGGTCTGACCGCGCTTCTGTCGGCCTGCGCCGGGCCGGCCGGGCAGGAGGCCGCGGCGGAGGACGAACTGGAATGCGTGATCGACGGCCGCAGCTATTTTGTGACGCACCCCTGGACCTGCCTGCGCGAAGGGGGCCGCATCGTCGAACCGTCGGGCGAACCTTCGGCCTGGGTCGTCGAGGCGGTGAAGGTCCACTGGCAGGGCCGCGATGAAATCAAGTCGGGCCAGTTTCACTACAACCGCTCGGGCCAAAGGGGAGAGATGCGTCTGGATCTGCCCGAGGTCGGGGACAGCTGCCGGGGCCCCTATCGCCTCCATGCCTTTGGCGATGCGGAGTGGCTGGCGGTCTGCGACAGCGGGCAGAAATTCAGGGGCACAGTCTTTCTGAACGAAGGCGGTGTCTCCGCCAGCGGTCACGGCAAGGACGGCGAAGGCCGCATTCTCGGCTTCTTTTCAAAGCAGGAAAGTTAGCGGACTTAGTCCGCCACGCCGCCTTGAGACTGCGGCTTTGCCAGCGGCCGCCGCGCTACCAGCACGGCCAGACCCAGGAACACCGCCGCGAAGAGCATCGGCATGGCGTCGGCGCCGAAGGCGTGCAGCACGGCGCCGCCGGCCAGCGGGCCGAGGGTGCCGCCGACGCCGTAGGCCAGGGCGAAGCAGGCGCTGCCGGCCAGCAGCAGGGTGCCGCGGAAGTGCTCGCCCAGCACGGTGAGGGCGCCGGTGTAGAGCGCGAAGGAGACGCCGCCCAGGATCACCAGCAGCGGCCACAGTGCCGGCGCCGTGTGCAGGGTCAGGGGCAGCAGGGCGCAGCCGAGCGCGGCGGCGAGG
>DAIQBR010000380.1:0-3869 GCA_036781105.1 Kiloniellaceae bacterium | reverse complement strand
TCAACCGGCGCACCGCCTGGCACACCAGGTTGTCCGGGTTGAGCACCTCGCGCGCGTCCTCGGTCTTCAGCTCCTGCTCGGTGTAGGGGAAGACGGCGACCGCGCCGATGCCCAGCTCGCCGGCGGCGCCGACGGCGTCGCCCAGGCAGTCTAGCCCCAAGCGCTCCACGCCCGGCATGGCCTCGATGACCTGGCGCCCGCTGCCGGCATGGACGAAGACCGGCCAGATGAGGTCATCGCTGCCCAGGTGGTTCTCGGCGATCAGGCGGCGCAGCCAGGCGTCGCTGCGGTTGCGCCGCAGGCGCACCTGGGGATAGGCCCCGAGGGAGTCCGGACGGCGGGCCGGTGCGGCCGCTTCGCGCGGCGCGACCGGGCGCAGCGGCCGGGCGCCCTTGCGGATGATGTCGGTCATGGGTTCTCCCGCTCCCTCGGCCGGTGGACCCGGCCCGCGTTCACGGCTGCCGAGTTTAGGGCCCCGCTACCTGGACAACAAGACAGGCAACAAAAAGTCATGGGACAGCAAGGCTTTCGGCCGCCGCCTGGGCGGGTTCCCGGGGCGGCGCCAGCAGGCTGTCGGCGGCGACCACCTCGGCGTACTCGCCGCTGAGCAGGGCCAGGGTGAGGGCGTGGACCTCCGCGGCGGGCCAGCGGCGGCCGCCGGGGTCCGTCACCTCGACGCTGGCCGTGGCGTCGGCCACCAGCCAGGTGTCGAAGCCGAGGTCGGCGGCCATGCGGACGGTGGCATCGACGGAGTTGTGCAGCAGCACGCCGGCGATCACCAGCGCGGTGACCCCGCGGTCGCGCAGCGAGGCTTCCAGGCCGGTGTCGATGAAGGCGTTGTGGGTCTGCTTCTGCACCAGGATCTCGCCGGCCTGGGGCGCCAGCGCCGGCTTGAAGTCGCAACCCGGCCGGCCCGGCCGGTACGGCGAGTCCGGCTCCCGCGAGAGGTGCTGCACATGCACCACCGGGCGCCCGGCCGTGCGCCAGGCCGCCAGCAGGCGCGCGGTCTGCGCCTCGGCGTCGGGGTTGTTGCGCGGTCCCCAGGCGGGATCGTCGATTGCCAGCTGGAAATCGACGATCACCAGGGCCGCGTTCTCGGCGAGCGGTCGCGACATCGCTGCAGTCCCCACGCGGCTGAAACCGCGCGGCGGAACCCTATTCGGCCGCCGCCGCGCCGCGCGCGGCGGTCAGCGCCTGGTCGAGGTCGGCGAGGATGTCGTCGATGTGCTCGAGGCCGATGGAGAGGCGCACGTAGCCGTCGGTCACGCCGGTGGCCAGCTGATCCTCCGGTGACAGCTGCGAGTGCGTCGTCGAGGCCGGATGGATCGCCAGGCTGCGCGCATCGCCGATGTTGGCGACGTGGTAGAACAGCTGCAGCGCGTCGATGAAGCGCCGGCCCGCCGCGACGCCGCCGGCCAGCTCGAAGCCGACCAGTCCGCCGTAGCCGCCGGTGAGGTAGGCGTCGGCCCGGCGCCGGCTCTCGCCGTCCTGCAGGCCCGGGAAGATCACGTTGACGACGTCGCTGTGGCCCTCCAGGAACTTCGCCACCGCCGCCGCGTTGCGGCTGTGCTCGCGGATGCGCAGCGGCAGGGTTTCCAGCCCCTGCAGGAAGAGGAAGGCGTTGAAGGGGCTCATGGCGTAGCCGAGGTCGCGCTGCAGCGTCACCCTTGCCTTCAGGATATAGGCGATCGGACCCAGCGGCTTCACCGCCTCGGTCCACACCGCGCCGTGGTAGCTCGGATCCGGCTGGTTCAGCATGGGAAAGCGCTTGGCGTGCTTCTCCCAGTCGAACTTGCCGCCGTCGACCAGGATGCCGCCGATCGAGGTGCCGTGGCCGCCGATGTACTTGGTGGTGGAGTAGACCACGATGTGGGCGCCGTGCTTCAGCGGTTTGCAGAGGATCGGCGCGGCCGTGTTGTCGACGATCAGCGGTACGCCAAGCTCCTCGCCGATGGCCGCGACCTCGCCGATGGGGAAGACCTTCAGCTTGGGGTTCGGCAGCGTCTCGGCGTAGTAGGCGCGGGTGCGGTCGTCGGTGGCGCGGCGGAAGTTCTCCGGGTCGCTCGGGTCGACGAAGCGAACTTCGATGCCCATGGTTTTGAAGGTATTGGCGAAGAGGTTCCAGGTGCCGCCGTAGAGGTCGGTGGCGCTGACGATGTTATCGCCGGTGCCGGCGATGTTCTGGATCGCGATGGCCGAGGCCGCCTGCCCGGAGGAGACCGCCAGCGCCGCGGCGCCGCCTTCCAGCGCCGTGATCCGCTGCTCCAGTACGTCGCAGGTCGGGTTCATGATGCGCGTGTAGATGTTGCCGAGTTCCTTCAGCGCGAAGAGGTTCGCGGCATGTCCGGTGTCATGGAACTCGTAGGAGGTGGTCTGGTAGATCGGCACCGCGACGGCGCCGGTGTGCGGATCGCTGCGGTAGCCCGCGTGCAGCGCCAGGGTCTCCGGGTGGGTGGTGGACTGTGATTTCTTTGCCATGGCGTGGGCCCTCTCGTGTGAACTGCCTTCGATGTTTTTCTTCTTCCGGAGGGGCCCCAGCAGGGACTGGCGTTTAGCCTTTGTTGACGCGGAGCAAGCGCCCCTCAAATCACCGCGGGCCCGCCCCGATGTGGACATGGGGAAGGCCAATCCAAAACAAAAAACCGCCGCGGCAAGCCGGGCGGTCGTGACCACTCGTTTAGCCGCATTTATAACGCGCCCGCAAGCTGAGAACAAATCGGCGCAGGCGCTGATCAAAGCGCCGGGGGCCCTTCTTGTCAAGCGCGATCTGGTGGCTTTGGGGCCCGGCTCTGCCCCTTCCTGGGCTGCGCTACATTGACTTAGGGGGGCGGCCTACTATCATCGCGGCTTCTCCTTGCCCCACCACGGCGGGCCCGCCCCGGTTCCAACTTTCAGGCACTATCCTGATGAGTTTCTCTCTCAACGACGAGCAGCGCGCCTTTCAGGACATGGCGCGCAACTTCGCCGCCGAGCAGGTCGCGCCCCACGCCGCGGCCTGGGACGCGGACACCGAATTTCCGGTCGAGACGTTGCGCCAGGCCGCCGCGCTGGGTCTTGCCGGCATCTACGTGCGCGAGGCCTCGGGCGGCAGCGGGCTCACGCGGTTCGACGCGGCAGTGATCTTCGAGGAGCTGGCCGCGGCCTGCCCCTCGACGGCGGCCTATATCTCGATCCACAACATGGTCGCCTGGATGATCGACAGCTTCGGCAGCGATGCGCTGCGGCAGAGCTTTCTGCCGCGCCTCTTGTCCATGGAGCACTTCGCCAGCTACTGCCTGACCGAGCCGGGCTCCGGCTCCGATGCCGCCGCGCTGAAGACCAGGGCCGAACTGGACGGCGACCACTACGTGCTGAACGGCGCCAAGGCCTTCATCTCCGGCGGCGGGGCGAGCGACATCTACCTCGTCATGTGCCGCACCGGCGGCCCGGGCGCCGACGGCATTTCGGCGCTCGTGGTGCCGAAGGACACGGCCGGTCTTTCCTTCGGCAAGCAGGAGAAGAAGCTCGGCTGGAACAGCCAGCCCACCGCCGCGGTGATCTTCGAGGACGCCCGCGTGCCGGTCGCCAACCGCCTGGGCGCGGAGGGCGCCGGCTTCCGCTTCGCCATGATGGGCCTCGACGGCGGCCGCGTGAACATTGCCGCCTGCTCGCTGGGCGGCGCCCGCGCCTGCCTGGAGGCGGCGACCGCGCACATGAAGGAACGCCAACAGTTCGGCCGCCCGCTGGCCGACTTCCAGGCGCTGCAGTTCAAGCTCGCCGACATGGCGACGGAGCTCGACGCCGCGCGGCTCATGGTGTGGCGCGCCGCCCAGGCGCTCGACGAGAACCTGCCGGAGAAGACGCAGTACTGCGCCATGGCCAAGCGCCTC
>DAIQBR010000379.1:0-3872 GCA_036781105.1 Kiloniellaceae bacterium | reverse complement strand
ACCGACCGACAATGCCGACACGCGCTGGAACCTCACCATGGCTACGACCTTGCTCGCCATGGCGCCGCCGGTGCTGGTGGTGGTGCTGTTGCAGCGCTGGTTCGTGCGCGGTCTGGTCGATCAGGAAAAATAGCTTTCGCGTCACCAGACCGGGAGCACGCCCGGCCGTTGATGGCGGGCGCGGCCCGGCGCCGGCGCGGCGAAATCGAAACCGGCCTCGTCGCCGGCGGCCGGCAACGAGATGTTGTCGAGGCTTTCGGAGACGTGGCGGGCCAGCGCCTCGACGATCGCCGGCTGTGTCGTCTGGCCGCGAATGAGGCCGATGCGGCAGTCGGGCAGGGCGCCGAACCCGTCGCTTTCGCCCAGAATCCGCATGCCCGGCCGCAGCGCGCATTCGGGCAGGACGGAGACCGCCAGCCCGCTCAGCACGGAGGCGATGATGACGGTCGCCGACCAGCTCGTGAACAGGATGCGATAGTCGCGCTCCATGCGGTCGAGCACGTCAATGGCGGCGCGGCGCCACAGGCAGGACGGCCGCCCGACCGCCAGCGGCAGGATGTCGTGCTCGTGCACGCAATGGTTCGACGAGGCGACCCACAATAGCGGCTCGCGGCGCACTACCTGGCCGACGCCCTTTTCGTCGTCATGCGTCACCAGCGCGATGTCGAGCGTGCCGCGCCTGACCTGCTCGATCAGATTGACCGTCGGTTCGCAGACGACCGACAGTTCCACGCGCGGGTTGGAGCGGGCGAACCGGGCCATGATCTCCGGCAGAAAACGGTCGGCGTAGTCGTCGGGTGTGCCGATGCGCACATGGCCCTCCAGGCTGCGCTCGTCGAACGCGGCGATCGTCTCACGGCTGAGGCGCAGCATGCGGCGGGCATAGGCAAGCAGCTTTTCGCCGTCCTCCGAAAGCCGGTTGACGCGGCCGTGCTTCTCGAACAGGGGCCTGCCGATGCGTTCCTCGAGGCGTCGCATCTGCATCGACACCGCCGACTGGGTCCGATGGATCTCCTCAGCGGCGCGGGTAAAGCTGCCGCTGTCGGCAATGGCGATGAAAGTCTGGAGCTGGTCCAGGTCAAGTGGGGAGGCCATGGCATTACCCATCAGTGGTTTTGATCCTAAAGATTAGAAACATTCGTTCGACTGATCAATCTTTGCGTGCGAGAAATCCGACGTCCCGTTGAAGGGTGCAACGCTCTCCAAGCGGCGGTGAATGGTCACCGCGCGAGCGATTGTGCACGCCCAGCGCGAAGGAGACCGCCATGACCAGGATCGACGACGCGACGATGTCCCTTGCTCCCGCCACCGCCCGGCCACGCGTTGTGGCCGCCACGCTTCTGCGCATCGCCGACCGGGTGGCATTGTGGTTCCGCGCCTGGAAAAACCGTCGCGAAATCTACCGTCTCGGCGAGATGACGGATGCCCAGCTTGCCGATATCGGCCTGGTGCGCGGCGACCTTCACGTCGCCTATCACGCGCCAGGCGGCGTCGACCCGACCTCGGTTCTCGGCACCATGGCGCAGGCGCGCCGCCGCCAGATCGAAGAAGGTGCGCGGCTGGTCCACTAACCGCGCGAGCCGTTTTCCCGCAGGCCAGACACTCCCGCCGGCTTTCCCCCCGGCTCTCGCCTGCTCACTGCCCGGCCTCTCACCCCGCGGAGGCCGGGCTTTTTCGTGGCGGGCCGAACACCTGGAGCGTCGGTCTCAGCGATGCCGGTCCATGCCGCGCAGGAACCGGTCGAACACCGATTCCATGCTTTTTTGATACTCATCGCGGGTCTGGCGCCCGGTTTCGAACATATCGCCGAAAAGATCGTCATAGGGCGTGCGCGGCCGGCCGCTCGGGTTGGCGCGCGGGCGCCGCGGCTCCGGCTCCGGCGTCTCGTCAACGGCCATGACGGCTTCCGGCTCTTCCGCCTGCATCACCGGCGCCGGATTCTCGGCGGCGGGGGGCAGATCGGCGACTTCGGTGGGCTCGGGGGCGGGCGCCGGCGCCAGGAACTCGGGGGCCAGCTCGGCAGGGCCGTTGTCGATCGGCGCGAGATCGATCTCGGCCAGCATCTCGGCGGGGACCTCGGGCTTGCGCGGCGCCGGTTGCGGCGCCACCAGGGGCGGCCGCCGCAGGGTCAGCAGCGGGGCGCTGCCCGCCTGGGCATTGGGATCGGCCGGCGGCAGGGCATCCATGTTGACGGTCACGCTGTCGCTGCCGTTGCCGCCCGTGCCGGTGAAGCCCGTAGCGGCGAGGGAGGTGCCGGCGCCGTCGTCCAGCGGGATCAGCAGCTGTGAACTCGGCTCCGGGCCCTCGGCGAAGGCGTTGTTGAAGGCCTCGGCGCGGGCCGCCTGATTGTCGACGCTGCCGCCGAAGCCCGGCGTCAGGGTGCTGCTCGGGGCTTCCAGCGGCGGGAACAGCAGGGTGCCCGGACGCGTCACCACGAAATTGCCGCTGCCGTAAGGCTGGAACGTCAGGCCGCCATTGCCACCCTGAGCTGTAGGTCCCTGGTAGGCGGGCGCCTGATAAGCGGGGGTCTGCAGGCCGGGCGCCTGATACTGATAGCTCGGCGCCGGTCCGCCCGGGGTCAGCGGGGTCGGGTTCAGCGGGGTGATCGGCGCGGCATCGGGGCCGGGCCCCAGATTGTTCAGCACGTCGTTGTTGATGTAGATGCCGGAGCGCGATTGCGCCGCCGCATCGGGCGCCAGGACCGGTGCCTGGGCAGCGGCCAGCACCAGGGCGCCCAAAGCGGCGCCTGCCGGCCCTTTCAGGCGGCTGGCGGGCCGGTTTTTCGCGGCTTTGCGGCCGTGCGCGGTGTGTCTGGTCATGCCCCTAGTACCCCAAAAATCCCGGGTAACCAATGTGGTTAACACTATGCTTCTCCCGGACCGGGAACAACCTGCTTTGCAGGCGGCCAGGAGCCGGGGGGCGGCACAGGGTTCTGGCCGCCAGGATCCGTATTATTGGGCCTTTTGGTTACTTAAAGGTTTGCGCAGCAACTTCATTAGATCGGTATGGATCGCATTGTTGCTGGCCAGGATGCTGGGGCTGGCCAGGCCGATGGCCTTGCCGTTCATCTCGCTGACGTAGCCGCCGGCCTCGCGCACCAGAATCAGACCCGCGGCGATGTCCCAGGACGACAGGCCGCGCTCCCAGAAACCGTCGAAGCGCCCGGCCGCCACATAGGCGAGGTCCAGGGCGGCGGCCCCCCAGCGGCGGATGCCGGCGGTCTCGGCCATGACGGCGTCGATCTCACCGAGGAACTGCCCGCGGTCGCCCTTGCCGGCGAAGGGCGCGCCGGTGGCGATCAGGCATTCGGTCATGCGGTTGCGGGCGGAGACCCTGAGGCGGTGGTCGTTGTGCCAGGCACCCGTGCCCTTCTCGGCGTGGAAGAGGTCGTCCTTGATGGGGTCGTAGACCAGCCTGGCGATGATCTCGGCGCGCTCCTCCAGGGCGATGGAGATGGCGAAGTGGGGCAGGCCGTGCAGGAAGTTCGTCGTGCCGTCCAGGGGATCGATGATCCAGCGCCGCCCGCTCTCGTCGGTTGCCGGCAACTCGGCGGACTCCTCCATGAGGAAGCCGTAGCCGGGCCGCGCCTTCTGCAGTTCCTCCTTCAGGACCTTCTCGGCCTTCAGGTCGGCATTGGAGACGAAGTCGGCCGGCCCCTTGCGCGAGACCTGCAGGTTCTCGACCTCGCCGAAGTCGCGCTTCAGCCCCCGTGCCGCTTTCTCGGCGGCCTTGAACATCACGTTGAAGAGGGCGGTGCGGGTGGCCATGAGAAACAGCAGGTACCTTGAATGAAGGAAAGCGGCAGCGCGGAAGGGGAGCGCGAGGCTCAGTCCTTGGCCCGCTCCACGTAGCTGGCGTCGAAGGTGTTCACC
>DAIQBR010000378.1:1617-3873 GCA_036781105.1 Kiloniellaceae bacterium | reverse complement strand
GGGCCGCGTGCGCGTCAACTGCACCCTGCCCGCCGCGGCGGGACGCTGGCGCTGGTTCGGCACGCAGTTCGTGGTGTCGCAGGACGCACTGCCCTGAAATCGGAAGTACTGCCGCCGCGCTACTGCCGGCGGCGGTCTCGCAAGCGCACCTCGTCGAGTGCCTGCAGCTGGTTGCTGCGGATCAGCTCGGTGAGCGCCGCGACATACTCCGGCCCCTCCTCGGAATAGTTCCGCAAGCCGCCGACCAGCTCCAGGGCGTGCAGCGGCACGCCCAGCGCGCGGGCGCGGGCGCGGCGGTCGCGCAGATCCTGATAGGCGCGATGGCTGTTGAGATTGTGCAGGTAGGAACGCACCGCGCTCTGCAGATCCGGAAAGGCGCGCACCTTGAAGTCCTTGCGGTCGGCATCGGTCGGCGCCAGGCCGATGGCGTCGTCGCCCCAGGCGCGCTGGCCGAACAGCGCATTGGCGCGCAGCGCAAAGCGCGAGGTGCCCCAGCCGCTCTCCTGTGCTGCCTGGGCCAGCGCCAGACTGGGCGGTACCGCGTCGATGCGGCTCAGCAGGTCGGCGGCATCGCCCGGTTCGGCGCCGTACCAGAGCGCCACGGACTCGAGCCAGAGTGCGTCGGTGGCGGAGAGGCGTCCGGCCGCCTGCGCGTCCAGCGCGGCGATTACCTTGGCGCGGGCGCGGCGCAGCTCGCGGTTGGCCTGCAGCACCAGGGGCAGCAGGGTGCGCAGGAACAGCTGCTTGCGCACCTCGGCGTCGTGGATGCGCGCCATGTCGCGCGGCAGCGCGGTGACCGCGAGGCGCGGCACACCGAGACCGTCGTCCTCCTGCAGGGCAGAGATCTCGTAGCCGTTATCGAGGAAGAGCTGTTCGAGCTCGCCGGCTTCGCGCAACGTGACGCGCCGCAGGCTCGGCGCATCCGAGGCGAAGCCGAGTTCCTGCCAGGCCGTGGGCGGCAAGGGTTCGTCCTCGGACAGCACCGCGAGGGTGAGAAAGCCGACGAAGAGCGTCAGCAGCGCCAGGCCGCGCCCCGCGAGATCGCGGTTTACGACCCGCGCGAAGCGCGCGGCGAGCGGCGGCCATTCGGAAACAAAGGCTGAAACTTGAGCCCCCATGACACCTCACTGCCTCGCCGTTGTTTGATCTCGGGGATCTTGGGGTTTTGATCTTTTGAGTGCAGCCCCGATGGACCCGAGGATAGGGTCGGCTTCGCGAAGATTTCGTTATCGAGGGGTCGTTCCGGCGCGGCGGTCACCCGCGAGAACGCTTCGCGGTTGCGCAGAAATACTGTGATTTCCTGCGCCTCCACGCGGAGGTGGCGGTGGCAAAATCGTGATCTTGGGAAATCGTCCCTGGGGATGGATGCGGCTTCGGTTGCGTCTACCCGATGCCCACCACAGGGCCCGGTTTACAGAACCGGGCGGACTTCAACCACCTCGGGAATGTAGTGCCGCAGCATGTTCTCGATGCCCATCTTCAGGGTCGCGGTGGACGACGGGCAGCCCGAGCAGGCGCCCTGCATGTGCAGGTAGACCACGCCCTTATCGAAGCCGCGGAACACGATGTCGCCGCCGTCCTGGGCCACCGCGGGGCGCACCCGGGTGTCGAGCAGTTCCTTGATCTGGCTGACGATCTCGTTGTCCTCGCCAGCCGAATGACCTTCGTCGCCCGCGCCGGCGTCTTCCAGCAGCACCGGACGCCCGGCGGTGAAGTGCTCCATGATGACGCCGAGGATCGCCGGCTTCATCAGGTACCACTCGCGCTCGTCCTCCTTGGTCACCGAGACGAAGTCCGTGCCGAAGAACACGCCGACGACGCCTTCCACGGCGAAGAGGCGTTCGGCCAGCGGCGAGCGCGCGGCGGAAGCGGCGTCGGGGAAGTTCGCGGTTCCCGCGGCCAGCACCTCGCGGCCGGGCAGGAACTTCAGGGTGGCCGGGTTCGGGGTCTGCTCGGTCTGGATGAACATGGGTCGTCGTCTCCTCGGATAGCGCCTGGAATGTGGGCTGCGGCGCCGGCCGCATCAAGCGCAATCGTCTAAATCAGACCAATTTAGTCAGTTTTGGTCAAGTGACCGCGTCGATTTCCTCGGTGGTCATGGAATCCGGCACAATGGTTACCGGAATATGCAGCCTTCCCAGGAACTTGCTGGTCAGCGCCGAGACCAGGGGGCCGGGCCCGCGCTTGCCGGTCGAGGCGCCGAGCACCAGGATCGAGATGTTGGGCTCCTCGTCCAGCAGGGCCAGCAGTTCGTCG
>DAIQBR010000378.1:0-1584 GCA_036781105.1 Kiloniellaceae bacterium | reverse complement strand
CATAGAGCACCGGCAGCGAGCCGGCCAGGTCGTTGACCTCCGCGGCGAGCCGCTGCAGCACCTGCTCGGCCTCGGTGCGGGCCTCCTCGCGCATCAGGTCGCCGACCGACATCCAATGCTGGAATTCCGAGGGCTCGACCACATAGAGCATGGCGACCTTGCCGCCGGTGCTGCGCGCCCGCAGCGCGGCAAAGCGCAAGGCGACGCGCATTTCCTCGGTCTCGTCCACCACCACCAGGAAGACGCGGCCGCTCGCCTTGCCGGGGGCGGCAGTTTCCGGCGGGGTCGCCGTCGAAGGGGGGACGTCTGCCATGCGGGGTTCCTTTGGCGGTTCTTATCTCGAGGGAAGGCGTCCGTGACGGCGAATCCTGCCACCAGGGGGCGCGGCAGCGCAATCGCCGCGTTGCGTGCGACGGCGCGGCGCGCGGCGGCTCCCAGGGCCCCGGCAGGGCCAGGCCGGGTCCGCCCTAGTGCCTTAAAAACCCTACGATATCATAGACTTCGTCGATAATCGGCTGGGCCCGGGCAGCGGCCCGCTCGGCGCCGTCGTGCAGCACCTGATCGACATAGCCGGTATCGCTCACCATGCGCTTCATCTCCTCGCCCATGGGGCCGAGGCGGGCGACGGCGACGTCGGTCAGCGCCTTCTTGAAGTCGGCGAAACCCTTGCCCTCGTAGTCGGCCACCACCTCGGCGAGGCTGCGGTCGGTGAGCGCCGCGAAGATGGTCATCAGGTTGGCGGCCTCGGGGCGCGCCTCGCGGAAGGCCGCCGTGAACTGGCCCTCGCCGGTGACCACCGAAGGATCCGGCAGCAGTTCGGAATCGCTGGTGGCGCGGCGCACCTTCTTGGCCACGGTGTCGGCATCGTCGGTCATGTTGATGCGCGCGGCGTCGGAGGGATCGGAGCTGCTCATCTTCTTCGAGCCATCGCGCAGCGACATGACGCGGGTCGCCGCGCCCTGGATCAGCGGCTCGACGATGGGAAAGAACTCGACGCCGTAGTCGTTGTTGAACTTCTGCGCGATGTCGCGGGTCAGTTCCAGATGCTGCTTCTGATCCTCGCCGACAGGCACATGCGTTGCCTTGTAGACCAGGATGTCCGCCGCCATGAGGTTGGGGTAGACGTAGAGGCCCGAGGACGCCTTCTCGCGGTTCTTGCCGGCCTTGTCCTTGAACTGGGTCATGCGGTTCAGCCAGCCGATGCGCGTCACGCAGTTGAACACCCAGGCGAGCTGCGAGTGCGCCGCGACCTGCGACTGGTTGAAGATGATCGAGGTCTTGGGATCGATGCCGGCGGCGAGATAGCCGGCGGTCACCTCGCGGGTGCGCTGGCGCAGCGTCTCGGGGTCCTGCCACAGGGTGATGGCGTGCTGGTCGACGACGCAGTAGATGCAGTCGAAGTCCGCCTGCAGCGCCACGAAATTGCGGATGGCGCCGAGGTAGTTGCCGAGGTGCAGGTTGCCGGAGGGCTGGACGCCCGAGAAGATCCGTTTCATGGCAGGGTGCAAAAACCGGAGGTGATGGACTGGGTCACTTCGCCGGGAGCGGCGCGGCCCGGGGCCGTCCCGGGCGTCGGGGTTATCG
>DAIQBR010000377.1:0-3886 GCA_036781105.1 Kiloniellaceae bacterium | reverse complement strand
CAGGCGTCCCCTGCCGTCGGGTCCAGCATGGGCGCGACGTTGCCGTCTTCATCCTCCAGCAGCAGGTTGTCGGCCAGCAGATCGGCTCCGCAGGCCTGCGCCGCCGCCACCAGGCGGGCGAGGCGCTCGGGCTGGTAGGCGTCGTCGGCATCCAGCAGCGCGATCCACGCGCCCTTCGCCGCCGCGAGCCCGAGATTGCGCGCGGCGGCCGGGCCGCGGTTTTCGCCGGCGGCGATCACCGTGGTGGGCGGATCGCCGGCGGCCAGCCCGCGCGCCCCTTCCAGCGTGCCGTCGCGCGAGGCGTCGTCGACGATCAGGATCTCGATTTCCGCCAGGCTCTGGCGCTGTACCGAGGCCACCGCTTCGGCGAGACTGGCGGCGGCGTTGTAGGCCGGGATCACGACCGAGACCAGCGGCCCCGGCAGCCCCGCCTCAGTTCCCATGCTCAAGATTGATCTCCCTGATGATCGCGCGCAGCCTGGACTTGCGCGCCTCCAGGACCTCACCGTCGCTCAATACCGGAGCGCCGGCGCGCACCACCGCTCTGAGCCGCGCCTCGATGCGCCGCCTGCGCAGCCCGCTTACCAGATAGCGCGGCAGTTGCCGCGGCGAACTCAGGCCCTCGTCGGAAAAGCGGACACCGAGAAAAGCCGGCGCGTAGGGCACGCCCACCGAAGCGCACCAGTCCTCCCACTTGAAACGGTTGTGGTTCATGATGTGGCAGCAGATCCAGGGCGTGCGCATGGTATCGGCCAGGATGGCCCCGTGCATGGCCTCGGTGACGACGAGGCGGGCGGCACTGACTTCACGGATGAAGTCTTCGTGCGGCACCGCCGGCGTGACGTAGCGCAGGCCAAGGCGGCCGCAGATGTCACGCAAGCCGCGGCCGATCGCCCGGTCGGTATGGACGTGCGGGATGAAGACAACCGCGTCCCTCTTCGCCTCGGGCACCACGTCGTGGAAATCCGACAGCAGCACCGCCCCGTCACACACCGCCTTGGAAGGATCGATGTTCATGACTCCGGCTGTCTTGGGGCCCCGCACACAGGCTACCTGCCACGAAGCATCGAGTTGACCTGCGAAATCGCCGTAGCCGGTACCCGAGGAGAATACGATTTTCTTCTCGTAGCTCTGCATTGCGGCAAGATTCTCATCGTTGAGGATGGTGCCGATTCCCAGGATGCAGGCCTCCCGGCTCTCGATCAGCCGCTTCGAGAAGAGCTTTTCCAGCAGCAGCGGATTGAGGTCGTCGCCGAAGTTGCGCGTACCCAGGGATTCGGAAAACCGCTTCCAGAAATGGATCGCCATGGCGCTCAGCTTCCCAGGCCCTTGCGGGCGACCAGCAACAGTTCGCCCCAGACAAAGTGCCGCGTGATAAAGATGCCCAACAGCCACAGCAGGCCGCAGGCGGCCACCAACGCGGCCAGATCGAGAAGGTCCATGCTTTACTGTCCGCTGAAATGGAAGGCGGCGGCCGGCAGCGCGGCCAGCACGGCAACGCCGGCCGAGCGCAGATAGCGCGGCCCGAACCGCCAGGCGTGGAAGTCGATCAGCCGATGGATCGCCAGGAACACCAGGGCGATAAGAAAGATAGCTGCCACCACCCGCGAGATCGCGAAGGCTTCCAGGCCCAGGGACGCGCCGTAGATCGCGCTGCCGAGAGATACGGTCGCGGCGGCCGCGCGCACCAGAAAGGCGCGCCCGACCAGGCCATGCGGCACCAGCACCTGCTCCGGCTGCGGCAAGGCCGCCACGATCCCTTGTGCCAGCAGCACCCAGGGGAATATCCGTCCTGCGGCCTCCCATTGCGGACCGAACACCAGGGTGATGAAGGGCGCCGCGACAAAGCTCAGGGCCAGAAAAACCGGCCAGACCAGGACGGTGTTCAGTGCGACCAGCTTCTCCGCCGCCGCGCCGATGGGGCGGCCGTTGCGGATGTCCTCCGACCAGGCCGGCGTCAGGACCCGCGCGACCGGCGCGAAGATCCCCTGGCGGAACAGGTCCGGCACCTGCGCGGCGCGGTGAAACTGCGCCAGGCTGGCGGGTGAGGTGAACCAGCCGAGCACGAAGCGCATCCCCTCGTTGTTCGCCGCGCCGATGAGAGAAGTCAGCGACAGCAGGCCGCCGAAGCGGGTGATGTCGCGCCAGTGCGTGAAGGACGGCCACATCAGCGCATAGCGCCGATAGGCGATCATGGACAGTACGGCCCTCAACGACATGGTGGTCAGCAGCCCCCAGGCCAGCGCGTAGTAGCTGTAGCCGGCATAGGCGAGCCCCACGCTCAGCGTCGAGCCGATGGAGACGGCGGTCAGACCGATGCCATGCAGCGTGCCGAAGCGCATTTCCCGGGTCAGCAACGCCGTAGCCGGCTGGCCGACAGCAGCCCCATCACGTCGGCGATTTCGGGACGGCCGTACAGCTCGGCAATGGCATCGCGCCCGAGTACCAGAATCAGGCCCAACGACCAGGAGAACACCAGCATGGCGCCAAAAGCCGAGCGAACCTTGCCCATGGTCAGGTCCGGCTCGCGAATCAGGTAGTTGCCGACGCCGAAGTCGCGGACTGCCGTCAGCATAGCTGCCGCCGAGACCGCCAGGGCGAAAATGCCCATCTCGTCGGGCGCCAGCAATCGCGCGATGATCACCGCCGCAGCGAGTTGAATCACCTGCTGCAGGGTCTGCTCGCTGAAGGCCCAGGCAAATGAGGTTCGTATCGACACTTGGAGCGTCCCTATCGGCCCGGCGCGGTGAAGCTGTCGTCCGGCAGCATTCGCGGCCGCGCGCCTGCCGGAATCCCATCGTCGCGGTTCATGTCATACCCTCTCTTCTGAGAGTTTTTCGGCTGCCCCGCCGCCGGTCCTGGCACGGCGCCACTGCTGGGCGCGGCCGCAGGTCATGGCCACCCCGATCAGGTCCCCCGCCGCCGCGTAGGAGTCGCCGCCGGCCCAGTGCCGCAGGGACCGGAGCAAGTCGCGCGGCACCGCCTTGAAGATGTAGCGCGGATAGCCGAACAGCCGGCGGCGCGGATCGAACTGCTCCGGATTGCTGAGGGTCATCGCACGGCCGATGCGCAGGTAGCGCCGCAGCACCGGCGCCAGGCCCACCTGGTAGGGCCGGACGATGTGCTTCACGCAGGCCGCCGGCACATAGCGGGCGCGGTAGCCCCGGGTAAGGGCGTCATGCACAAAAGCGGAGTCCTCCCCCCCGGCCGAGCCGGCGGAATCGCCGAAGTTCAGGCCCGGCCGTTCGGAGAACCTGACGGACGCCAGAACCCGGCGCCGCGCCATGAAGTTCAGACCCTTGAAGACGGAGACGTCGGCGGGGCCCGCCGGCAGGTCGATGGGCGTACCGGCATAGGAGCGTCCCTCCTGCGCCAGCCGCCGCAGCCACTGCGGCGGCTCTTTCTGCCAGAAGTGGCGCACCTGGCCGGCGAAGAGATCGGTCTCGGCATATCGCTCCGCCGTCTCCCGATAGGCCTCAAGCCACTGCGGCTCGGGCAGGATATCGTCGTCGGCGAAGATCACGAGATCGCCCCGCGCCACGGCCAGGGCGCGGTTCAGCGCGAAGCTCTTGCCCCGGCGCGGTTCCGACAGCACGGTCAGGGGCAAGGCCTCGGCGTGGCGCGCCAGCAGCGCGCCCGTCCCGTCATCGCTGGCGTTGTCGACGGCGATGATTTCGACACCCTCCGCCGGCAGCTCGACCCTCTTCAGGGCCTCCAGCATCAGCGGCAGCGTCGGCGTTCCGTTGTGTGTCGCGATGACGACCGAGATCATGTTCCGGCTTTCCCTCATCCGGCGAGCCGCACCGAGGGTGACAACGGCCGCGCCCCGCCGCCCAGGCTGGCCTGCAGGATCGATTCCAGAGTCGCGATCTGCCGCGCCGGGTCG
>DAIQBR010000376.1:0-3912 GCA_036781105.1 Kiloniellaceae bacterium | reverse complement strand
ATGCAGGTCTACCGCGAGCTCGAGGTGCTCACCGCGCGGCCGGGCGCGCGCGAACTGGCGCAGGCGCCGCACCGCCTCTACGGCGTGCTCTCCGGCGCCGAGGCCTGCTCGGTGGGCCGCTGGCGCGCGCTGGCGCTGGCGGAGGTCGAGGCGGCCCTGGCGGCAGGACGGCTGCCGATCCTCGCCGGCGGCACCGGGCTCTACCTGAAGGCCTTTGCCGAGGGCCTCAACGAGATTCCGGAGATCCCGGCGGCGCTGCGCGCTGCCGCCCGCGCCGAACTGGCCGAACTGGGCGGCGCGGCCTTTCACGCCAGGCTGGCCCAGCGCGACCCGGTGATGGCCGGGCGGCTGCATCCCGGCGACAGCCAGCGCCTGCTGCGCGCCTGGGAGGTGCTGCAGGCGACCGGCCGCTCGCTGGCCGACTGGCAGGCCGCGCCCGCCGTCCCGGCGCCCTACCGCTTCGCCCGGCTCTGCCTCTTGCCGCCGCGCCCGGCGCTCTATGCTGCCTGCGACGCGCGCCTCGCCGCCATGGTGCAGGCCGGATCCGCCCAGGCCGAGGTGCGGGCGCTGCTGGCCCTTGGCCTCGATCCGGCGCTGCCGGTGATGAAGGCGGTCGGCGTGCCGGAGCTGGCCGCCTACCTCGCCGGCGAGGTGGATCTGGCGACCGCCCTGGCCCGCGCCCAGCAGGCCACCCGCAACTACGCCAAGCGCCAGGTGACCTGGCTGCGGCACCAATTTGTCGGTAACGATCCGACGGTTATGGTCATGGAAACGCAATATTCAGAAAGTTTAAGGGATGATTTTTTTGCGAAAATTCGTCATTATCTATTGACCCCCCCGGAGTAAGGGGCTAGGGTCCGCCTCCCTCGCCGCGCCGCGGCGCGCGGGGAAGCGAATGAAATCATTGGCGATTGTGCGATCTGGCCGGTTCAGCCCGGCCAGTTTTTGTGTTACCCGGCCCGACACTCCAGGGGGCTCCGGGTGTTGCGAGAAGGAAGCGAAGGATGTCGGCGGAACAGAAGTCCGGTGCGGAGATGCTGATCAGGGCCCTGAAGGATCAGGGCGTTGACGTCATTTTTGGCTATCCCGGCGGCGCCGTACTGCCGATCTACGATGCCCTGTTCCAGCAGAACGACATCCAGCACATCCTGGTCCGCCAGGAGGGCGGCGCGGTCCATGCCGCCGAGGGTTACGCGCGCTCCACCGGCAAGGTCGGCGTGGTGCTGGTGACCTCGGGGCCCGGCGCCACCAACGCGGTGACCGGTCTCACCGACGCGCTGATGGACTCCATCCCCATCGTCTGCCTGACCGGGCAGGTGCCCACGCACCTGATCGGCAACGACGCCTTCCAGGAGGCCGACACCACCGGCATCACGCGGCCCTGCACCAAGCACAACTACCTGGTGAAGGCGGTCGCCGACCTGCCGCGCACCATCCACGAGGCGTTCTACGTGGCGCGCAGCGGGCGTCCCGGCCCGGTGGTCATCGACCTGCCGAAGGACGTGGTGCAGGCCAAGACCGACCACTACATCGGCCCGGAAGAGGTCAAGCACCGCAGCTACCGGCCGCAGACCAAGGCGGAAGACGCGAAGATCGCCGAGGCGGTCGAGATGATCGCCAAGGCCAAGCGGCCGATCGTCTATGCCGGCGGCGGCGTGATCAACGCCGGGCCCAAGGCCTGCGAGCTGCTGACCCGCTTCGTGCACCAGCTCGGCGTGCCCTGCACCAACACCCTGATGGGCCTCGGCGCCTTTCCGGGCAGCGACCCGCAGTTCCTCGGCATGCTCGGCATGCACGGCACCTACGAAGCCAATCTGGCGATGTACAACTGCGATGTGATGATCAATATCGGCGCGCGCTTCGACGATCGCGTCACCGGGCGCCTCGACGAGTTCTCGCCGCGTTCGAAGAAGATCCACGTCGACATCGACGCCTCCTCGATCAACAAGAACGTCATGGTCGACCTGCCCATCGTCGGCGACGCCGGCTCGGTGCTGGAGGACATGATAGCCGCGTGGAACGCGCGCAAGCTTCAGCTCGATCAGAAGGCGCTGAAGGCCTGGTGGCAGAAGATCGAGGAGTGGCGCGCGCGCGACTGCCTGAAGTTCGAGCAGAAGGGCCAGGAGATCAAGCCGCAGCACGCCATCAAGCGGCTCTACGAGCTGACCAAGGACCGCAGCCCCTTCATCACGACGGAAGTCGGCCAGCACCAGATGTGGGCGGCGCAGTACTTCAAGTTCGAGCAGCCGAACCACTGGATGACCTCCGGCGGCCTCGGCACCATGGGCTACGGCATGCCGGCGGCGATGGGCGTGCAGCGCGCGCATCCCGACGCGCTGGTCATCGACGTTGCCGGCGAGGCCTCCATCCTGATGAACATCCAGGAACTGTCCTGCATCGCGCAGTACAATCTGCCTGTGAAGGTCTTCATCGTGAACAATCAGTGGATGGGCATGGTGCGCCAGTGGCAGGAACTGCTGCACGGCGGCCGCTACTCGGAGAGCTACACCGCCTCGCTGCCCGACTTCGTGAAGCTGGCGGAGTCCTTCCACGCGGTCGGCATCCGCTGCGAGAAGGCCGATGACCTCGACGACAAGATCATGGAGATGATCGAGACGCCGCGCCCCGTCGTCTTCGACTGCGTGGTGACCAAGGACGAGAACTGCTTCCCGATGATCCCCTCCGGCGCGGCGCACTACGAGATGCTGCTGGGACCGGAAGACAAGGCGGGCAAGCCGATCTCCGAGGAAGGCATGGTCCTGGTATAGGGCGCGCCGTTGCCGCGTTCGTCAGACTTTCGGACCCAAGAGCAAGAGAAAGCGGGGGCAGCACTCCCCGGGACCCGTCATGGCCAATCACAAAGACCAAGAAATCGAATCGCGCACCATCGCGGTGCTGGTGGACAACGAGCCCGGTGTGTTGGCGCGCGTCATCGGCCTGTTCTCCGGGCGCGGCTACAACATCGAGAGCCTCACGGTGACCGAGATCGATCCGCGCCAGCGCTTCTCGCGCATCACCGTGGTGACTTCCGGCACGCCGCAGATCCTGGAGCAGATCAAGGCGCAGCTCGACCGTCTGGTGCCGGTGCACCGGGTCAGCGACCTCACCCAGGACGGCCCCTCGGTGGAGCGCGAGCTCGCCCTGGTGAAGGTCGCCGGCACCGGCGAGAAGCGCGTCGAAAGCCTGCGCATCGCCGACATCTTCCGCGCCCGCGTGGTCGATTCCAGCCACGACCACTTCGTCTTCGAGATGACCGGGAAGAGTGAAAAATTGGACGTCTTCATCGACCTCATGCAGCCCCTGGGCCTGGTCGACGTCTCGCGCACCGGCGTGGTCGCCATCTCCCGCGGCCCCCAGGGGCTGTAACCGGCGCCGGAACGCATCGCCTAGGCAATTGATATGCCTGCAAAAACCCTGGCGGGGTGCGGCACCGTCCCGCGCTCTTTGCAAGGCTTTCTCCATCTTTGGCGGGTATAGTCCGCGCCGTCTGTGGGGCTTTTTCCGAGGCTGAGATGTGCCGCTGGCTGGCCTATACCGGGGCGCCGGTCTTTCTTGACGAACTGATCTGCAAGCCGGTCCACTCGCTGGTGGACCAGAGCCTCTGCGCCACCGAGGCCAAGAGCCCGACCAACGGCGACGGCTTCGGCATCGGCTGGTACGGCGGCCGTCCCGAGCCCGGTCTCTACCGCGAGATCCTGCCGGCCTGGAACGACCCCAACCTGAAGAGCCTCGCCTACCAGATCCGCGCCGGGCTGTTCTTCGCCCATGTCCGCGCCTCCACCGGCACGGCCTCCTCGCGGCCCAACTGCCACCCCTTCGGCCACGGCCGCTGGATGTTCATGCACAACGGCCAGATCGGCGGCTACCAGGGCCTGCGCCGGCGCCTGGAAGGGCTCATCCCCGACCGCTACT
>DAIQBR010000375.1:0-3937 GCA_036781105.1 Kiloniellaceae bacterium | reverse complement strand
CGTGCTTCCAGAAGTCGTCGCGCCAGGGATGGCGCATCCACACCGCCGGGAAGGGCTGATCCTGCTCGATGCGCTGACGCCAGACCTCGCGCCAGCCTTCGCCGGTGACCTCCGGGTCGGGCGGCAGGGCGTTGTAGAGCGTCAGGACCGAGCCCCACTGCATGTTCTCGTTCAGCAGGCAGCCGCCCTTGTAGTGGGCGTCGTCGGCATAGCGGTCGTCGGCGGCGCAGAGCGTGATGATCGCCTTCAGCGCCGGCGGCTGCAGGGCGGCGACCTGCAAGGCGTTGAAGCCGCCCCAGGAAATGCCGGTCATGCCGACAGCGCCGGAGCACCAGGGCTGCTCGGCCATCCAGGCGATGATCGCCTGCGCGTCGCTCAGTTCGCGCGGCGAGTACTCGTCGTCCAGGACACCGTCGGAGTCGCCGCTGCCGCGCACGTCGACCCGCACCGAGGCATAGCCGTGCAGCGCATAGAAGCGATGCATCGGCTCGTCGCGCGCGCGCATGAAGTCGCGCTTGCGATAGGGAATGAGTTCCAGGATCGCCGGGACCGGAGTCTCGCGGGCGCTGCGCGGCAGCCACAGGCGGGCGGCCAGCCTCGCCCCGTCCGGCATGGGGATCCAGGCGTTCTCGATCTCTTCGATGGCACTCAGGTCGGCAAGGTCGGCGGGTTCAGTCATCGTCCCCCGCGGTGGCGGCCTTGCGCCGGCGGCTGGGGCGCAGCTGCTGGGTCGACCAGAAGCTCAACGCCAGACGCTCGCGGCCGCGGCGGCCGGCCTCCAGGTCCCAGCAGTTCACGATGGCGAGGCGGAAGCCGCCGGGCGGCATGGCATGCTGTGCCGGCGGCCGGTCCTCGTGGAAGGTGATCTGCACCGAGGTCACCTCCGGCATTTCTCTCACCTCGTCCACCAGGTCCTGCGGCGGGTGACGGTATTGCAGGCCGTGGCCGCCGAACAGCACCACGCTGTAGCCCTCGCGGCGGTCGCTGTCGTCGAAGTCCCAGACACCGTCCTTGTAGAGCCGCACCAGGGCCTCGACCCAGGGCTTGCCGCCGTAGAGGTCCGGCCACTGGTCGGCGAAGCGCAAATGTACCTCGATGATCTGGGCGCCCATCGTTTCGAAGTTCACCATGCCGGTGTAGCCGGCCAGGTTTCGCGCCAGCCACTCGCCGCAGTAGGCTTCGATTTCCGGCTTGGCCTCGGCAAGCACGACCCAGTAGTCGAACATGCCGCCCTCCAGCGGCAGGCCGTAGGTGTGGCGCCACCACTTGGCCTCGCCCTTGACCACCGCGACGTCGCTGGAGATGTGCTCGCCTTCCAAGAGCGGCATCCAGATGTGTCCGGGGCGCTGATTGGCCTTGTACTCGCCGGCGGTGCGCAGCACGCGGCTGCCGATGCCCATGCCGCGCATGTTGAACACCGGCTTGGAGAATACCGGAAAGGCCGGCGGCATCAGCCCGTGGGGGCCGCAGAGGAAACCCTGGCTCTCGGCAACGGAGAGTTTGTTGTAGACCCATTTATACTCGGGGTACCACGACCAGGCGTCGCCGTCCTCGGTGGGCACGCGAACTTCGTCAGGGCAGTCGATGCCTTCGAAATATTGCACCCGCCAGGGGTCGGCTTCGCAGATGGGCATGGTTTCGACTATGCAACGCCGGCGCCGGGAATCAAAGGGGCTTGCCGGAGCGCTTCGGGGGCCGCAGTGGCAGTGCCGGCGCTGAAGCCCTAGAATGCGCTCTGGGACAGCGCGAACGGAATGAGAAGGATCAGAGTATGGCGGGACCGCTTGAGGGATTCAGGGTCGTCGATCTGACCACCATGGTGTCCGGCCCGCTGGCCACCATGATCCTGGCCGACCAGGGCGCCGACGTGGTGAAGGTGGAAATGCCGCGGGGCGGCGACCACACCCGCCAGGTGGCGACGCGGCGCGGCGGCGTCTCGGCCTCCTTCCTCAACAACAACCGCAACAAGCGCTCCATCGCCCTCGACCTGAAGACACCGCAAGGCCTGGAGGCGGTCAGACGCCTGGTCGCCGACGCCGACGTCTTCATCCAGAACTTCCGCCCCGGCGTCGCCGAGCGCCTGGGGCTCGGCTACGAAGCTCTGAAGCGCATCAATCCGCGCCTGGTGCACGTCTCCATCGCCGGCTTTGGTTTCGAGGGGCCCTTCGCCGACAAGCCCGTCTTCGATCCGCTGGTCCAGTCGTTGAGCGGTCTCACCACCGTCCAGGCGGGCTCGGACGAAGAGCGGCCGCGCCTGGTGCGCACCATCCTGCCCGACAAGCTGACCGGCTTTGCCGCCGCCCAGGCGATCTGCGCCGCCCTGCTGGCGCGCAGCCGCAGCGGTGAAGGGCAGGAAGTGCGTCTCTCCATGCTCGACTGCGTGCTCGCCTTCCTCTGGGGATCCGACATGGGCGGGCACACCTTCGTCGGCGACGAACTGGACAAGGAAGTCGCGCAAAGCTGGATCGACCTGATCTACGAGACCAAGGACGGCTACATCTCCGTCGCCGTCATGCGCCACAAGGAGTGGTGCGGCCTCGCCGCCGCCGCCGAGCGGCCCGAATGGACGGCGGACCCGCGCTTTCAGAACTCCGAAGGGCTCGATACCCACAAGCACGCGCGCCTGGAACTGACCCAGGAGGTGCTGCGCGAGCGGACCACGGCGGAATGGATCGAGCGCCTGGAGGCTCACGGCGTGCCCTGCGCACCCGTGCTGACGCGCCGCGAAGCGATCCGCCATCCGCAGATCCAGGCCAACGGCATCCTGCTGGAGAGCGAGCATCCGCAGGCCGGGCGCCTGCGCCAGGCCCGCAACCCGGCGCAGTTCTCCGCCACGCCGTCGGAACTGCGCTTCGCGGCCCCCGCCCTGGGCCAGCACAGCCGCGAGATCCTGGCCGAAGCCGGCTTCTCGCCGGAGGAGATCGAGGACATGATCCAGGCCGGCGCCGTTGCCGCCGCGAAGACCGAGGAGCAGGTGGTATGATCGATTTCTACTACGCGCCGACGCCCAACGGCTGGAAGGTCGCGATCCTGCTGGAGGAACTAGGCCTCGACTACACCACACACCTTATGAAGCTTTCCGAAGGCGATCAGTTCAAGCCCGCGTTCCTGGCCATCAGCCCCAACGCCAAGATGCCCGCCATCGTCGACCACGACGTCGCGGGCGCGCCCGTCAGCGTCTTCGAAAGCGGCGCCATCCTGCTCTATCTGGCCGACAAGACCGGAAAATTCCTGCCCGAAGGCCCGCTGGCGCGCAAGGAGCTGATGGAATGGATGTTCTGGCAGGTCGGCAACCAGGGGCCCATGGCCGGCCAGCTGAGCTACTTCAAGAACTACGCGCCGGAGGGCCAGGACTACGGCTTCAAGCGTTACCTGGGTGAGTACGAGCGCAACCTCGCGGTGCTCGAGCGCCGGCTGGAAGACCGCGACTACATCCTCGGCGCCTACACCATCGCCGACATGATCGCCTTTCCCTGGGTCTTCATCGCCAAGCCGCTGGGCGCCTCGCTCGACGACTTCCCCAGGGTCGCCGCCTGGCGCGGCCGCATCAAGGAGCGCCCGGCGGTGCGCCGCGCCATCGACCTCCACAAGGATCGTCAGAACCGCGGTCAGCACACCGCCGAAAACAACAAGGTGCTGTTCAACCAGGGCGCCGCGCACCTCAAGAAAGCGGGAAGCTGAACCCTCAGATCTCCACCACCAGCTTGCCGAAATGGCCGGCCGCCTTCATGGCGCGGTAGGCCTCCGGCGCTTCTTCAAAACCAAAGCTGCGGTCGATGACAGGGCGCAGGCCGGTGGCGGCAACGGCGCGGTTCATGTCCTGGAACAGGCGCCGCGAGCCGACGTAGATGCCCTGCACAGTGAGCGACTTGCTCATGATCGGGCGCGGGTTCACCTGGCCGCCGGCCAGCACGCCGATGAAGCCGATGGTGCCGGC
>DAIQBR010000374.1:0-3937 GCA_036781105.1 Kiloniellaceae bacterium | reverse complement strand
GGTGCCGATCGACGGCGTCGCCCCCAGCCTCGCCACTATCGCCGACGGCAGCTATGCGCTGGCGCGGCCGCTGCAGCTCTACGTGAAGCGCGCCCACGCCACGGCGATCCCCGGGCTCAAGGCATATCTCGCCGAGATCGTCTCACCGCAAGCCGGCGGCCCCGGCGGCTACCTGACCGCGCGCGGCCTGGTGCCGATGCCGCCGGCCGAGGCCGAGGCCCAGCGCGCCGCGGCAGGCAGCCTGCCCGCGCTGTGAGCCCCAGCCCTTCAGACCTGCCCGGGGCCGGGGTTGCGGAGGCTTCGGCCACGCCTCTATAAGAGGGCGCCTTTTCCCTTGGGACTCGCTCGCGCATGCTCCTGGTCACCGGCGGCGCCGGGTTCATCGGCTCCAATCTGGTCGCCGCTCTCGCCGAGCGCGGCGAAGACGTGGTCGTCTGCGACCGCCTGGGCGCCGGCGACAAGTGGCGCAACCTGTCGCATCACGAGGTCGAGGACGTCATCCCGCCCGAGGAACTGCCGCAATTCCTGCGCTGGGCCGAAGGCCGCCTCACGGCGGTTTTCCATCTCGGCGCCATCTCGGCGACCACCGAAACCGACGGCGACGCCCTGCTGGCCAACAACTTTCGGCTTTCCAAGGTGTTCTGGGACCACTGCGCGCGCGAGAAGATCCCGCTGATCTACGCGTCCTCGGCTGCGACCTACGGCGACGGCGCCGAAGGCTTCGACGACGACGCCGACCGCGCCGCCCTGGCGCGCCTGAAGCCGCTGAACGGCTACGGCTGGAGCAAGCATCTCTTCGACCGCTGGGTCCAGCGCCAGCTCGCGAAGGAAAACGCGCGCCCGCCGCAGTGGGCGGGATTGAAGTTCTTCAACGTCTACGGCCCCAACGAGTACCACAAGGGCGGCCAGGCCAGCGTCGCCTGGCACCTCTTCGGCCAGCTCAGCCGCGGCGAGCCGGCGAAGCTCTTCCAGTCGCATCACCCGGACTACGCCGACGGCGGCCAGTTGCGCGACTTCATCTGGGTCGGCGACTGCGTGGACGTGATGCTCTGGCTGCTCGACCATGCGGAGGTCAGCGGCCTGTTCAATGTCGGCACCGGCAAGGCGCGTTCCTTCGCCGATCTGGCGCGCGCCGTCTTCGCCGCCATGGAGCGGCCGGAGAACATCAGCTACGTGCCGACCCCCGAAGCGATCCGCGACAAGTATCAGTACTTCACCGAAGCGAAGATGGCGCGCCTGCGCGCCGCCGGCTACGACCGCCCCTTCACCGAACTGGAGGACGGTGTCGCCCGCTACCTGCGCGACTACCTCACCCAGCCCGACCCCTACCGCTGAGGCTTCATGGCAACGTCCACCGAGTCCGCCATCACCGATCTCGGCACTCTGCTGTTGGCCCTGCAGCACCCGAATTTCGATCCGGTGGCCTTCTCCATCTGGATCTTCGACGTGCGCTGGTACGCCCTGGCCTACATCAGCGGACTGATTCTCGCCTGGCTCTATTGCCGCTGGATGAGCCGCCTGCCGCCGCAGCGCCTGAAACCGATCGACTTCGACGACTTTCTCCTCTGGGCGACGCTCGGCGTCGTCCTGGGCGGACGCCTCGGCTACGTGCTGTTCTACAAGCCCGACTATTACCGGCAGAACCCGCTGGAGGTGTTCTTCATCTGGCGCGGCGGCATGTCGTTTCACGGCGGCCTGCTGGGCGTCCTTGCCGCCATCGGCCTCTTCGCGCGCAGCCGTGGCGTCAGCTACTTCACCCTCTCCGACATCGTCGGCGCGGCAACGCCGATCGGTCTCTGCCTCGGGCGCATCGCCAATTTCATCAACGGCGAGCTGTTCGGCCGCACCACCGATTCCACGGTGGTGCCCTGGGCCATGGTGTTCCCGCAGGGCGGGCCGATCGCCCGCCACCCCAGCCAGCTCTACGAGGCCTTGCTGGAAGGCCTGCTGCTGTTCCTCGTGCTGCACGTCATGGTGCGCCGCGGCGCCCTGCAGCGCACCGGCCTGATTTCCGGCGCCTTCATGATCGGCTACGGCCTCGCGCGCATCGTCGCCGAGTTCTTCCGCCAGCCCGACGACTTCCTGCAGTTCGTGCTGCCGCACACCACCATGGGCCAGGTGCTTTCGGTGCCGATGGTGCTGGTCGGCATCGCGGTCACCCTCTGGGCCCTGCGACGCCGGGCCTGAGCAGCGGCGAACCATGGACAGCCTGCTCGATCACCTGCGCAGCCGCCTCCTCCGCGAAGGCGTGATGTCCGTGGCCGACTACATGGGCGAGGCCCTGACCCACCCCTGGGCCGGCTATTACATGCGCGGCGATCCCTTCGGCGCCCCCGGCCCCGGCGGCGGCGACTTCATCACCGCACCGGAGATCAGCCAGATGTTCGGCGAGCTGATCGGAATCTGGTGCGCCGACACCTGGATGCGCCTCGGCCGCCCGTCGCCTTGCCTGCTGGTCGAACTCGGCCCCGGCCGCGGCACCCTGATGGCCGATGCCCTGCGCGCCACCCGCCAGGTCCCGGGCTTCCACGACGCCATGCAGATTCACCTGGTCGAGATCAGCCCGGCGCTGCGGGAGCGCCAGCGCGAAGCCCTCGGCGCCCACCGCGTGACCTGGCTGGACAACGTCGGTCAACTGCCCGAGGAGCCCCTGCTGCTGATCGCCAACGAGTTCTTCGACGCCCTGCCCGTGCGCCAGTTCGAACAGACCGGCGAGGGCTGGGCCGAGCGCGTCGTGGTGCTCGACAGCGATGCCCAGGGAGACGAAGGGCGCCTTGCCTTCGCGCTGGCCGGACCGCATCCGGCCAACCGCGCGCTCGTCCCGGCCAGCCTGCGCGACGCGCCGCAGGGCAGCCTCGTGGAGGTCTGTCCCGCGGCCCTGAACATTGCCGCCTTCCTGGGCCACCGCCTGGCGCGCCAGCCGGGCGCCGCCCTGGTGATCGACTACGGCCCGGCCTACCCGACCACCGGACCGACCCTGCAGGCGCTGCGCCGCCACCGCCGACACGAGGTCCTGGACGCGCCCGGCAGCGCCGATCTGACCGCCCATGTCGATTTCCACAGCCTCGCCCAGTCGGCCGTGGCCGCCGGCTGCGCCGCGCAGGGACCGGTCGAACAGGGCGCCTTCCTGGAAGCCCTCGGGATCGAACTGCGCGCCGCCCAGCTCGCTGAATCGGCCCCCGGCGCGGCGGCCGCCCTGGCGGCCGCCCGGCGACGCCTGACCGATCCGGAACAGATGGGCAGCCTGTTCAAGGTCCTCGCGCTGACCCCGCCGGGCTTCGGCCCGCCCGCCGGCTTCGAAGCGGCGAAGAGCGACGGCAAGCGCCCCCTACCTTCCGGCCGCCAAGCCCGGTAGAGTGCCCGCCATGCTGACCATCGGCCCCCTGAACGACCTCGCCTGCGTGCGCCACGGCTTCTTCAGCCGCAACGGCGGCGTCAGCGAGGGCCTCTTCACCAGCCTCAACTGCGGCTTCGGCTCCGGCGACGACAAGGAAAAGGTGGCCGAGAACCGCCGCCGCGCCATGGCGCAGATCGACCTGGAGGGCGAGCGCCTGGTCACCGCCTACCAGATCCACTCGCCGGATGTGGTGGAGGTGAAGAAGCCTTGGGGACGCGACGATGCGCCCAAGGCCGATGCCATGGTGACCCGCGAGCGCGGCCTCGCCCTCGGCATCCTCACCGCCGACTGCGTTCCTGTGCTCTTCGCCGAGCCCAAGGCCGGTGTCGTCGGCGCCGCCCATGCCGGCTGGAAAGGCGCCCTCGGCGGTGTCTTGGAGGCCACCGTGGCCGCCATCGAGGCACTGGGCGGCGCGCGCGAGAGCATCGTCGCCGGCATCGGCCCGGCGATCTCGCAGCGCTCCTACGAAGTAGGCCCAGAGTTCCCCGCGCCCTTCCTGGCCCAGGACGCGCGCAACGCCGATTTCTTCTGTCCCGGCGC
>DAIQBR010000373.1:1066-3948 GCA_036781105.1 Kiloniellaceae bacterium | reverse complement strand
CAGGAAGGCAAGGGCCTGGTCATGGGCACCTACGAGCGCAACTGCGTGCCCTGGTCGCCCAAGCAGACGCCCTGGGACTTCGGCCACGAGCTGCTGCCGCCGGACCTGGACCGCATCTCCGGCAACCTCGCCATGGCCTTCGACCACTTTCCGGCACTGGAGACCGCCGGCATCAAGCAGACCATCAACGGCCCCTTCACCTTCGCCCCCGACGGCAACCCGCTGGTCGGCCCGGTGCGCGGCCTGAAGAACTTCTGGGTCGCCTGCGGCGTCATGGCCGGCTTCAGCCAGGGCGGCGGTGTCGGCCTCGCGCTCTCCAACTGGATGGTCGAGGGCGATCCGGGCTTCGACGTCTTCGCGATGGATGTCTCACGCTTCGGCGACTACGCGACCATGGCCTACACCAACGCCAAGGTGCGCGAGAATTACGGGCGCCGCTTCAGCATCATCTTTCCGAACGAGGAACTGCCCGCCGCCCGGCCGCTGCGCACCACGGCGATCTACGACCGCCTGAAGGAGGAGAACGCCGTTTTCGGTGTTTCCTACGGCGTGGAGCACGCGCTGTGGTTCGCGCCCGAGGGCGCCGAGCCCGTCGAGACGCCGAGCTACCGCCGCTCCAACGCCTTCGAGCCCGCGAAGGCCGAATGCAAGGCGGTGCGCGAGGCGGTCGGCATGACGGAGACGGCCATCTTCGCCAAGTACGAGGTGACGGGGCCGGGAGCCGAAGGCTGGCTCTCGCAGATGCTGACCAACCGCATGCCGCGCGAAGGCCGCCTGGTGCTGACGCCGATGCTGAACCCCGCCGGCAAGATCATCGGCGACTTCACCGTCGCCAAGGCGGGGCCGGAGCGCTTCTTCATCTTCGGCTCGGGCATCGCCGAGGACTATCACCTGCGCTGGTTCGAGCAGCACCTGCCGGACAGCGGCGTGACGCTGCACGCGCGCAGCCGCGACATGGTGGGCTTCATCATCGCCGGGCCGAACTCGCGCGAACTGCTGGCGCGGCTCACCGACAGCGACGTTTCCAACGCGGCCTTCCCCTTCATGGATTTCCGCCGCATGGATCTCGGCATGACGCCGGCCTGGGTCGGGCGCATCAACTTCACCGGCGACCTCGGCTACGAGCTCTGGGTGGCGCCCGACGGCCTGCGCCGGCTTTACGACGATCTGCTGGCGGCGGGTGAGGATCTCGGCCTCCGTCAGTTCGGCCTCCGCGCCATTCTTTCCCTGCGCCTGGAAAAGAGCTACGGCACCTGGTCGCGCGAGTACCGCCCGATCTACACCGCCGCCGAGGCCGGCCTCGACCGCTTCGTGAATTTCAAGAAGAACGCCTTCATCGGCCGCGACGCCGTGCTGAAGGAGAAGGAGGCCGGACCCAAGCTGCGCCTCGTCACCTTCGTCGTGGATGCTGACGGCGCCGATGTCGTCGGCGACGAGCCTATCTGGCACGACGGCAAGGTGGTCGGCTGGGCCACCTCCGGCGGCTACGCCCACTGGGCCGACTGCTCGGTCGCGCTGGGCTACGTGCCGGCAGAGCTGGAGAAGGCGGCGGATGGCTTCGAAATCGAGATTCTCGGTGACAGGCGCAAGGCCCGGCTGCAGCACGAACCGCTGTTCGATCCCAAGCGCGAAAGGATGACGGGGTAGGGGCTTTCAGTTCCCGCTTTCGAACTCTGCGCGCGCGGTGCGGTGCTCGGCGCGCAGGGTCTCGATGGCAGCGTAGTTCTCGCGATCGCCGGTCGCTTCGTAGAGTTCGGACAGCAGGACGAGGGTTTCGCCGGTTTCGGAACTGTATGCAGGCAGCAGGATGCGTTGAGCGGCATAGGCAACCTGGGCGCTGGGAAGAGCGTCCCTATAGCGGCCTTGCCCATTCAGCGTGCGTGCGAGAACCGCGTGGGCTCTTGCGATTTCAACACTCATCAGCTCCGGCAGGAGGGTTGCGTAGATCCCGAGCGCCCGTCGAGCAGGCTCTTCTGCCCGCTGGGTTTCGCCTGCCAGAAGGTAATGAGCGGCAAGTTCCCGCCATGCCGCCGCCCGGAACGCTTCGGCTTCGGCGAAGTATTCCTCCTCCGGAACCTCCGTCGCTGAAATCAGCAGGCGCTCCGCAATGGTAGAGCCGGTGGACTCTGTATCCGCGAGGCGGGCGAGGAGAAGCTTTGTCGTGGTGGCTGAAAAGGTTTCCAGGTCATCCTTGCTCTCGTGGAATTCGAAAGCCTGCTGAGCCAAAGCGCGACTCTCTTCGAAGCGGCCCTGCCAGTAACGAGTCCAGCCGAGCGCTTCCACCAGCCCCGTCGAGGCATAGCCGTACTTGTCCACCCCGGCGGCCATGCGGTCCATGGCGGACAGCAGAATCACTTCAGCCTGCCCGAACCGCTCTTCGATCAGATAGAGCGCGGCCAGTCCGCGGTATCCTTCGGTGACTTCGCTGAATTTCAACGGCGAGGCGCGGTTTGCCAGGTCTATGGCCTCATTAAAGGCCGCCTCGGCGTCCGCTCGATCTCCCAGGATCAGGTGCAGATGGCCGACCCGGGACCACAAGGCGACACCCTGCGTCAGGTCTCGGCGGCCGAGCTCGATGCGCTCCAGTTGCCGCTCGCGGACTTCCAGCGCGTCCTCGACCTTACCTTGCCGCTCGAGGCTCAGAGCCAGCCACGGCAGCGAGGTGGCCAGGATCATGTAGTGATCCGCACTCCTGCTGGCGTCGTTGTCCGCGATCGCCACCGCCTCCACGCAACTCGCCTCGGCTTCCGCGAACCTGTTGAGCCAGAACTGCGCCTCGCAGAGGTGGGCGAGCACCCGGCCGATGGTGAGCTCGGTAGGGTTGTCCTCCGCCGGCCGCAGTCCTGCGAGCAGTTCCTCGGCGCGTAGGCTTGCTTCTTCGT
>DAIQBR010000373.1:0-1035 GCA_036781105.1 Kiloniellaceae bacterium | reverse complement strand
CCCGATGGTGTTCAGTCCCATGATCTCGAAAGGGTCCACGTCGCGGTAAGTGAGTTCGCCCGCGACGGCAGGGGCTGGGACTAGAATCGCCAAAACGCTAAAGGCCAGATTGCGCGAGAAGGTGTCCAGAGATCTGATTGGCATCGCTGCGGCGTTCGGTTGGGTTGACTCAACCGATAGTCGCGAAGCACGCTTTTCCGGTCAATCGCCGTTCGCAAGGGGGGCCGGCCTTCGGGAGAGACCGGTCTTGGGCCGGGGCGACATCTATGCTAGCAAAGTGGGGCGGCGATCTTCGCCTCGGCTGCGGCCAAAATTGGTATGAAAAACAACCCGCTGCGGGATCAATTTCTGACCAATTTCTGTTGTCCGGCGGATTGGTTGTCGTGCAATATGGAAACGGTTTCCGGCATATGGGAATCGCACCACGGTGAAAGCCTCGGGACAGGGGCAGTGGCAATGAAGAAAAAACCATGGGGAGGAAAGCAAGTCGGCGCTGCTGGCGTGTTGTGGAACAATTCCGCCGGGTTCACGCAATCCGGCCGCAAGTTCCCGCAAAACAAGAACGATCCGGCCCGATCCCCGGGCGGCCGCCACTTGGGCTGTTTGTCCGCGGCGGCCTGGTCTGGCCCGGTCGGGCGCCCGTCCGCCGAAATCGTCGAGAGTTCCGAAACAGGCACTTGTTCAATTCGCGCAGGGCGCTCCGGCGAACTGTGCTAGGTTTCGTGGGTTGGTAGGCCGATCAGCTAGACCGGTCAAAAGCCTGCAAAGGGCCGATCCACTACGGGTCAACAATCCCAAGGGAGGAAAGCTGTGAAAGAAGCAACCGAAAACAAGACTCTGTCGCGCCGCAAGCTGCTGAAGGGCGGTGCCATCGCGGCCGGTGCGACCGCCGCGAGCACGCTCGCCGCGCCGGCGGTGGTCGGCCAGGCGCCGGTCGTGGTCAAGATGCAGACCTCGTGGCCGGCGTCCGACATCTGGATGGACTTCGCCCGCGAATACGTCGACCGCGTGGAACAGATGTCCGGCGGCCGCCTG
>DAIQBR010000372.1:3651-3949 GCA_036781105.1 Kiloniellaceae bacterium | reverse complement strand
CCAGCACCTCCCAGCCGGCATGACTCCTGCGCCGCCGGTTGTTATATTCTACATCATATTTGTGGGATTCCTTGTGAGAGCTGCCGGATGACGACCGCGGAAGAGGGGGGCGCCGGGCCGGCGCCGGCCGGGCCCAGTTTCTGGCAGCTCTTCAAACCCAAGATCTTTACCGTCCTTGCCGAGGGCTATGGCTGGGCGCACCTCAGGCGCGACGCCGTCGCCGGCCTCACCGTGGCCGTGGTCGCGCTGCCGCTGGCCATGGCGCTGGCCATCGCCTCGGGCGCCACGCCGGAGAAGG
>DAIQBR010000372.1:0-3617 GCA_036781105.1 Kiloniellaceae bacterium | reverse complement strand
GGTCGCCGGCTTCCTGATCTCCGCCCTGGGCGGCAGCCGCTTCCAGATCGGCGGGCCGACCGGCGCCTTCGTGGTGGTGGTGTTCAACGTCATCGCCCAGCACGGCTATGACGGCCTGCTGCTCGCCACGCTCATGGCCGGGGCCATGCTGGTGGCCGCCGGGCTGCTGCGCTTCGGGACCTGGATCAAGTACATCCCGGAGCCGGTGGTGACCGGCTTCACCGCCGGCATCGCCGTGATCATTTTCACCAGCCAGCTGAAGGATCTCTTCGGCCTCGCGCCGGCGAGCCTGCCCGCCGATTTCCTGCCCAAGCTGCACGCCCTGTGGGGGGCGCGCGCGACCTTCGACGCCGCGACCTTTGCCATCGCCGGCACGGCGCTGGCGGCGATCCTGCTGCTGCGCCGTTTTGCGCCGCGTTTTCCGGCCTTCCTGATCGCCGTGGTCGGCGCCTCGCTCGCCGTCTGGGCCTTGGGCCTGCCGGTGGAGACCATCGGCTCGCGCTTCGGCGCGATCCCCTCCAGCCTGCCGCTGCCGCAGCTGCCGGCCTTCAGCCTGCAACAGGCCGTCGAGGTGCTGCCCTCGGCCTTCACCATCGCCTTCCTGGCCGGCATCGAAAGTCTGCTCTCGGCCATGGTGGCCGACGGCATGACCGGCGCGCGCCACCGTTCCAACTGCGAACTGGTGGCCCAGGGCGTCGCCAACACCGTCTCGGCCTGCTTCGGCGGCCTGCCGGCGACCGGCGCCATCGCGCGCACCGCCACCAACATCCGCTCCGGCGCGCGCTCGCCCGTCGCCGGCATGCTGCACGCGGCCTTCCTGCTCGCCTTCATGCTGCTGGCCGCGCCGCTGGCCGCCTACGTGCCGCTCGCCAGCCTCGCCGCGGTGCTGGTCATCGTCGCCTGGAACATGAGCGAGATCGACAAGTTCCGCCACCTGCTGAGCGCGCCGCCCGGCGATGCCGTGGTGCTGCTGGTCACCTTCGGCCTGACGGTCATGGTCGACCTCACCGTCGCCATCGAGGTCGGCGTGGTCATGGCGGCGATCCTCTTCATGCACCGCATGGCCCAGGTGGTGCAGGTGGAAAAGGGCGTCGGCTTCCTGCAGGGCGACATCGACGACGCGCAGCTCCCGGCGCTCGACTACGCCTTCCAGAAGCTGCCCGCCGGCGTCGAGATGTTCTCCCTGCGCGGCCCGCTGTTCTTCGGCGCCGCGCGCAGCCTGCGCGATGCGCTGGACGCCATGCCGGTGCCGCCGCGCGTCTTCATCCTGCGCATGCGCAACGTGCCGATGATCGACTCTTCGGGCGTGGCGGCGCTGTCGGAATTCATCCGCCGCTGCCGGGTGAAGGGCGTGGCAGTGATCGTCTCCGGCATCCGCCCGCAGCCGAAGGACGTGCTCGCCCGCATGGGCTTCGACGGCAGCCACGACAACCTGCGCCTGGCCGAGAACTTCGCCGTCGCGCGGGAGATGGCGACGGCGATGATCGAAAGCGGCGTCGCCGAGTAGCATGCCTTGACGCCGGCACGCGGCGCCGTCAGGTTCTGCGCTTTCCATCCCACGGGACGCGAACCATGGCCGTCAGCATCAGAGAACGTGAAGCCGGCGACCGCGAACGCCTCGTCGATCTTTTCCGGCAGCTCAACAGCCACGAAGACGCCATCGCCCACGACCGCCGCACCGACCGGGCGGCCGCCGAGGACTCGCTGGCCTTTGTCGAGGAACGCCTGGCCGAGCGGGGCGGCATCTTTCTGGTGGCGGAGCTGGCGGGCGAGGTGGCGGGCCTGCTGGTGCTGGTCTACGAGACCGACTGCATCTACATCCGCGAGGCGCGCCGTCGCTTTGCCTACATCCAGGATCTCGTGGTCGATGACCGTCACCGTCGCCATGGCATCGGCCGCGCGCTGATGGACGCCGCCGAAGCGGCGGCAAAAGCGGCCGGCTGTCGCCGCATGGTGCTCGGCGTCCTCGCCGGTAACGCGGCGGCTTTGGCGGCCTACGACCGCCAGGGTTACCGCCCCTACGCGCAGGACCTGGAAAAGATCATCGCTCCGGAAGAAAGCTAGTCCGGAACCACCTCGCGGGCTTCGGGATTGAGGCGGCTGGCGACCGGCGTCGCCGCGTGGCCGACCGGCAGGGCGGTGCCGGTCTCCGCCGCGCGCTTCTCGCCGGCGACCAGGCGGTAGAGCGCCAGCGCCGCGGTGACGCCCTGCAGCAGGGCGAGACAGGCGAAGAGCGCCGGCGCGCCAAGGTGGCTGATGGCGAGGCCGGCGGCCGGCGGGCCCAGCACGATGCCGACGTTCATCACCAGCACCAGCCCGCCCGAGGCCGCCACCATCTGGGCCGGGGCCAGGCGGTCGTTGGTGTGGGCGACCCCCAGGGAATAGAGCGGCAGCACGAAGGCGCCGACCAGGGCGACGGCGACATAGAGCAGGGGGCCGGCGGCCAGATGCACCGCGCTCATCCAGACGGCCAGGCAGGCGGCGAGGGCGACGGCGGCGGCGCCGGCAATGACCAGCCGGCGGTCGATGCGGTCGGAGAGCGCCCCCAGGGGGAACTGTCCGAGCACGCCGCCCAGCGTACCCGCCGCGACCAAAAGCCCGACCTGGCCGGCCGGCAGGCCGAGGCCGACACCGAAGATGCCCAGGCCGACGTAGAAGGCGCCCTGGGAGATGCCGTTCACGAAGCTGACGGAGAGCCCCAGGGGCGAGATGGCGAAGAGTTCGCGCACCGAGATCCGCGCCGGTGCCTCGAAGGCCTGGCCCTGTTGCGCCGAGAGCAACATGGGCACCAGCGACAGCGAGATCAGCACCGAGACGATGACGAACAGCAGGTTGCCCGCCGGGTCCGGGATGCCGAGGAACAGCTGGCCCAGCGCGGTGCCGCCGGTCTGGGTGATGAAGTAGATCGACAGCAGAGCGGCGCGGCTGCGGTTGTCGGCGCGCCCGTTCAGCCAGGACTCCGCCACCACGTAGAGGCCGGGAAAGCAGAATCCCGCCAGGGCCCGCATGGCGGCCCAGGACCACGGATCGGCCGTCACCATGTGGATGAGGGCGGCGGCGGAGCAGAGCGAGGCCAGGGCGCCGAAGGTCCGGATATGTCCGACGGCGGCAACGATGCGCGGCGCGGCGAGGCAGCCGAACAGCGCTGCCAGCGGGTAGGCCGCCTGCATGAAGGCGATCTGGGTCTGGCTGAAGCCGAGCTCCGAGGCGCGCAGGGTGAGCAGAGTCACCAGCAGGCCATTGCTGATCATCAGCAGCAGCATGCCGAGGAACAGCGGCCAGGACTCGATGATGCCACGGCGCAGCACGGGGGGAGGCTCTCCAACACACGAGAGGCCGCGGCTGCGGCCCCCTTGCTCACCTATCCCAAGTGCAGGCTTCTGCCAAGTTCAGTGAAGGCCACCCCTCACCCAGCTCCGGCTAGGCTCGCTGCCGCTCGCCAAGCCTGCGCAACCCTCTCCCACAGGGGGAGAGGGCACCAAAAGCAAACCCTCTCCCCAACGCGGGAGAGGGTTGCGCAGCCTTAGCGAGCCCGAAGGGTGAGCTTAGGCGCAGCTGGGTGAGGGGGCCGGTTGGTTTGGAGTTACCAGCTGCCGGTGTTCTCCATCGAGGCCCAG
>DAIQBR010000371.1:0-3953 GCA_036781105.1 Kiloniellaceae bacterium | reverse complement strand
TTCCTGCGCTCCCTGATGAAGCCCTGGCGCATCCGCTTCACGCCGCTGATCGCCCAGATGGAGCAGACCGGCCTCAATGCGCTGCCCATCGTCGGGCTGATCTCCTTCCTGGTCGGCGTCGTGCTGGCCTACCAGGGCGCCGACCAGCTGGCCCGTTTCGGCGCGCAGATCTTCACCGTGAACCTGGTCGCCGTCGGCGTGCTGCGCGAGATGGGCATCCTGCTCACCGCGATCATCGTCGCCGGGCGCTCCGGTTCCTCCTTCACCGCACAGATCGGCACCATGAAGGTGAACGAGGAGGTCGACGCCATGCGCACCCTGGGGCTCGACCCCATGGAGGTGCTGGTCATGCCGCGGGTGCTTGCGCTGGTGCTGGTGCTGCCGCTGCTGTGCTTCTACGCCGACCTCATGGGCCTGCTGGGCGGCGCGGTCATGGCGATGCTGGTGCTCGACATCTCCTTCTTCCAGTTCGTCCGCCAGCTGAGCGACGCGGTGACGCTGTGGACCTTCTGGGTCGGCGTCATCAAGGCGCCGCTCTTCGCCTTCATCATCGGCATGATCGGCTGCTACGAGGGTCTGCAGGTCTCGCGCAGTGCCGAATCCGTCGGCCGCCAGACCACCCGCGCCGTGGTCGAGTCGATCTTCCTGGTCATCGTGCTGGATGCCCTGCTGTCGATCTTCTTCTCGGTGATCGGAATCTGATCCATGAGCGATCCCGGGAGCGAAGCACTGCAGCAGAACGGCGGCGTCCAAGGGGGCAGCGGCCAAGGGGGCAATGGGCAGATCGGCGGCAGCGGCGTGCGACGCGGCGAGGAGATCCTGACGGTGACCGGCCTGCGCACCCAGTTCGGCCCCACGGTGATCCACGACAACCTGGACTTCTCGGTGCGCGCCGGCGAGGTGATGGGCGTGGTCGGCGGTTCGGGCACCGGCAAGTCGGTGCTGGTGCGCACCATCATCGGCCTCAACAAGCCGCGCGCGGGGCGCATCGTCGTTTTCGGGCGCGACCTCGCGACCCTCGACGCGGCCGAGACCCGCGCCATGCAGTCGCGCTGGGGGGTCCTGTTCCAGGACGGCGCCCTGTTCTCCTCGCTCACCGTGGCACAGAACATCGAGGTGCCGATGAAGGAGCACAGCGACCTGCCGCCGGCGCTGCGCCGCGAACTGATCGAAGTGAAGATCTCCATGGTCGGCCTGCCGCCCGATGCGGCGCACAAGTATCCGGCGGAACTCTCGGGCGGCATGCGCAAGCGTGCCGGCCTGGCGCGCGCGCTGTCGCTGGACGCCGATATCCTTTTCCTCGACGAGCCGACGGCGGGCCTCGACCCCATCGGCGCGTCCAACTTCGATACGCTGATCGGCGACCTGCAACGGGCGCTGGGCCTGACCGTTGTCATGGTGACGCACGATCTGGACTCGCTCTACGCCATCTGTGACAGGGTTTCTGTCCTAGTAGACAAACGTGTTAAGGTGGGCACCATCGCCGAGCTGATGCACGAGCCGGACCCCTGGATTCAGGACTATTTCGGGGGACCCCGCGGACGCGCGGCGGCGGACAGCGCGGAGCGCGCCGGGTCCGGACCTGCAGGAACCGGGCAAAAAGCGGCCGCCGGGCCGCAACAGGGAGCCTGAAAGACGCTTCATGGAGACACGCGCCAACTACATCATGGTCGGCTTCTTCGTGCTGCTGCTGGCCTTCGGCCTGCTCGGCTTCGTGCTGTGGCTCGCCAAGTTCCAGCTGGACCGGGAATTCACCCGCTACGACATCGTCTTCGAGAGCACGGTGACCGGCCTGCGCGAGGGCAGCGCCGTACGCTACCGCGGCGTGCGGGTCGGCGAGGTGATCAGCGTCGACCTCGACCCCGACCGGCCGACCGCCATCCGTGTCACCATCGAGATCCAGAAGCGTACACCGGTGCGCGCCGACAGCATCGCCACCCTGGAGCTGGAGGGCCTGACCGGCGGGCGCTACGTGCAGCTTTCCGGAGGCTCGCCCAGCGCCGACCCGCTGCCGATCGAGCCCGGCCGCAAGGTCGCGGAGATTCCTCCCGGATCGTCCTCCTTCGAACAGGTGCTGGAGGACGCGCCGGAGGTGCTGGAGAACGTCAATCTGCTGCTGCTGCGCGCCCAGGCGCTGCTCAGCGACACCAACCTCAGGAACATCGAGCAGCTGATCGGCAACCTGACGGAAGTCACCGCGGCCATCGCGGAGAACCGCGGCAATGTGGAGAAGCTGATCGCCGATGCCAGCGCCACGATGGAGAACCTGCGCGACGCCACGGGCAGCCTGGAGACCATGGCCGGGTCGCTGGAAACCAACGTGCAGAAACTGACGGACAAGGCGGACTCCACCCTCACCGCCTTCGAAGGCATGGCCGGCAGCATCGACCGCGAGGTGACGCTGACCAGCAAGGACGCGCGCGGCCTGATCGCCAGCCTGAAAGTCTCGGCCGAGAATCTCAGCGGTGCCACCAACCAGCTGGAGGCGATGCTGGCGGAGAACCGCGAACCGATCCGCGACTTCACCAACACCGGGCTCTACGAGCTGAGCAACCTGCTGACCGAGGCCCGCGAACTCATCGTCGTGCTGAACCGGGTGACCACCGAGGTGCAGCGCGATCCCGCCCGTTTCATCTTCGGAGACCAGCAGCAAGGCTATGAAGCACAGTAAGACCCCCTCGCCGCAGCTCCTTTCCGCTCCGGGCCTGTCCGCCCCGGGCCTCCCTGCCGCCGGCCACGCAAGGCGGCGCCTGCTGCGCGCCGCAGCGGCGCTGCCTCTGGTGGCCCTGGCGCCGGGCTGCAGCCTGCCGGTGCCGGGCCAGGGGCCGCCGCCGGAGCTCTACCGCCTGACGCCGAAGAGCACCTTCGACGACGATCTGCCGACCGTCGACTGGCAGCTGGTGCTGGAGGCGCCGGTCGCCGACGCCGGGCTCAACACCACGCGCATCGCGCTGCAGCGCAGCCCGACCCAGATCGAGTACTACGCCCGCTCCGGCTGGGCCGACCGCTCGCCGCTGATGATCCAGACCCTGATGGTCGAGTCCTTCGAGAACTCCGGCAAGATCGTCTCCATCGGGCGGGAGTCGATCGGCCTGCGCGCCGACTTCATCCTGAAATCGGAGCTGCGCGAGCTGCAGGCGGTTTACTTCAACGGCGGCCTGCCGGAGGCCTGGGTGTCGATCAACGCCAAGCTGGTGCAGATGCCGCGGCGCGCCATCGTCGCCTCGCAGTCCTTCGATTCCCGGGTTACCGCGGAAGCCGACAGCCTGCCGCAGATCATTGCGGCTTTCGACGAAGCCGCCGGCAAGGTGCTGCGCCGCCTCGTTGCCTGGACCCTTATCGAGGGCGACCGGGCCGACCGGGCGGTGCGGCAGACCTCCTGAAGCGGCTCTGAAACCGCCCCCTGAAACCCTGGGGTGACGTTTGCCCGGCTGATTAACGCCCGTGGTAAACGAAAGCTTGCCATTAGGAAAAAGCTTACCTTTCTTTGCCACTCTGGGCGGGTCATCAGTTAAGGGACCCCCCATCAAATGAGCGAAATCAACGACCTCAGAGAGCGTGTCGAGGCGGCCGAAGAGCGTTTCGGCCTGATGGACGAGCAGCAACGCCACTACAGCGAGCGCGTGATCGGCCTGATCGAGACCATCGAGGCGCAGCTCGCGGATGCACGCGGCGAGATCGAAAAGCAGATCGCCGAGAACCAGCGTCTGGGCCAGGAGAACGAAGAGCTGCGCACCATGCTCCATTCGGTGCTGCGCTCGATCGAGGAGAAGACCTTCACTCAGACCCTGCAGAACCTGGAAGCACGGGTCAGCGCCCTGGTTTCCAAGCCTGGGGCGACGCAGGAAGGCGCAGAGGCCACGACCGCCGTGGAGGACGCCCCCGAGGCAGACCCCGAGACAGACCCCGCGGCAGCTTCCGAGGCAATGCCGGAAGCGGAAACCGAAGTTGCC
>DAIQBR010000370.1:0-3965 GCA_036781105.1 Kiloniellaceae bacterium | reverse complement strand
CGCTATGCTCGGCCACGCCTTCGCTATGGTCGAGCATCACGGCCGTCGACTGGCCGGCGAACGGACTCGCCTGGGGCGCTTCGACGTGTCCGAACAGGGCAAGAGCCAGGGCAAGAAGGCACAGGAACGCACCCATCCGGCGATGCAATGAACACCGCCTTGTAAAGGTACCGCTCAGGGTGCTTTCGCTCATGGCCAAGTGGTCTTTGCGCTCCTCTATCCTGTCAGTAGCGGAACAGCCAGCCTGGGACCTTGATCTGCGTCAATACTGCCGGATTCCCAGGCATGGTTTCAACCCTCAGAGGTCCCGATACCCTGACGGTCTCCGCGAAGTAGGACACGAAACCGCATACCGTCAACCTTCTGCCTGCTGGAAGGTCAAGCACTACTCATGCTGGCCGGGTAGCCGGATCAATCTCTAATCTCCATCATGGATCGTTCTGGGAAGAACGCAGAGAATCGGAAGGACCGTACAATGACCGTTGCCGTCACCTTTGCCTTTTTTCTGGTGCTCTTCACCGCCACCTTTCACTACGGCGTTTTGCGATGGCTGTCGAGCGGGATGGCGCGCATCGCTATGAAGGCAACCCATCGGGTCCTCTGTATCGTCTTCATCATCATCCTGGCCCACCTCGCCGAGATCGTTCTCTATGCGGCGATCTACGGGCTGTCTGCAGAGGTGCTCGAGATCGGATCCTTCGGTGGAATTGCGGTGGCCGCGCCGCTCGATTTTCTTTACTTCTCTATTGTGACCTATACGTCGCTCGGCCTCGGTGACGTCTTTCCCGGCGGCCATCTGAGGTTCATCGCCGGTGTGGAAGCCCTCAACGGACTGTTGCTGATCGCCTGGTCCGCGTCCTTCATCTACCTCGCCATGGGACGTCTTTGGCCTTGGGAAAGCTGCATGGAGCCGCGGCATACCAGTCGGTAGGATGTCTACAGAGAGAACGCGTGATATGTCTGACACCCGATCACTGCTTCGTGCAGCGGAAATCGATGCCGAGAGAATCTCGGCCGTCGTCCGGCTCGTCATTTTCACGACATTGGCAGTCGCCCTCCTGGTAGCCGGCGGACCTGGGGAAAGCAGTGGCTTAGCTGGAATACTGATCGTGCTCTATGGCATCGGCGCCCTGGTCGGCCTGCTACTGGCCTGGCGCCGGGTCTTCCATCCGGTCGTTCCCTATCTTTTCGTCACTTTCGATGTTTTTCTCGTGGTCGCCCAGGTGCTGATGCTGACACGAATGATGGGCATGCCGTCCGGTTCGGTTTTCGCCGTGCCCGCCGCCGCCTTGATCTTCGTCATCCTCATCCACGCTTCCATGCGCTTCCGGCCTTGGCTGGTCATCTACGGCGCTCTGCTGTTCGCGATCCTCATCGAGATCGGATCACAGATAATGCCGACCGGGACGACCACGGCGATGCACGGCATGATGCCGATGATGGACGGCGGCATGGCCGGCTTTCTGAATCTTCAGGTCCTGCCGCTGATCCTCATCGCCCTCGCCGCCCTCACGCTCTTCGTGATCAACCGGCGGACGCAGAACCTGCTCGTAGAGTCCCTGCGCTCGGCCGCCCGGACTGCACGATTGTCCCGCTTTTTCTCGCCGAACCTGGCGGCGCGGCTCGCAAATGACGATACCGAGGGGGCGCTATCCGGCCGGCGGCAGCCCGCGGCAGTCCTCTTCGTTGACATCCGCGGCTTCACGGCTCTGGGAGAGACCATGTCTCCTGACGAGCTTGGTGCCTTCCTTTCGGATTATCGCCAGCGCCTCACGGAACCGGTGTTCCGTCACGACGGCACCGTGGACAAGTTCATCGGGGATGCGATCATGGCGGTCTTCGGCAGTCCGCTTCAAAGGGAGGATGATGCCGCACGGGCGGTGAACTGCGCCCTCGACATCCTCGCCGCGGCGGCGCGCTGGTCCGCGGAGCGTCAGGCCGCGGGGCAGCCTCCCGTCGCCATCGGTATCGGAGCCCACTACGGCGAGGTCTTTGCCGGCGCCGTGGGAGACCAGCGGCTCTTGGAATATACAGTCATCGGTGACACGGTGAACGTCGCCGAACGGCTCGAGCGCCTGAGCCGCGACGTCGGCAGCAATTTCGTGCTCTCGCGCGCTTTGCTGCAGGCCGCCGGCCAGGCCGCGGAATGGGCAGCGTGGCGGGAACTCCCGCCGCAGGAACTCAAGGGCCACCGCCAGCCGGTCGAGGCCCTCTGCCTGACTTGAGAGAAACCGCCCCGCAATTCTATTGCGCTACCGGGTGGACACCTGCGCGGGGTCCAGGGGCGCCAGGTCGCGCGCACTCGGCGGCGGCGGGTTCTGCTCCAGGTCGGCGATCAGCCGCTCCATCTCCCCGATCTCCCGCACCTGCGCCCTGATGATCTCGTCCGCCAGTTCGCGCACCCGCGGGTCGCGGATGTGCGCGCGCTCGCTTGTCATGATGGCGATGGAGTGGTGCGGGATCATCGCCTTCATGTAGGCGACGTCGTCGACCGTCTCCTGGCTGCGCACCAGCCACAAGGCGCCGGCGAAGATCACGACGCTGCCCAGGAAGATCGCGGCGTTGGCCACCTTGCTGCGGTACATCGCCAGCATGAAGGACAGCATGACCACCGCCATGGTGGCGCCCATGACGAAGGCCATCCACATCCGCGTCTGGCTGAACCAGACATGGTCGCCGGCATAGGTGTTGAGGTACATGAGCCCGAACATCACGAGGGTCGAGGTGGCGATCATGGCGCCAAAACGCAGGTAACTCACAGTCTCTTCCTTTCCCGAGAATTCGGATCCCGTTGTTGACCGAGTGTCGGAGCAATTCGCAGGGCACCGGTTGGGTTCCGCACTCCGTGGGAACCTCTGCCCGGCGGCAGCGTTGAACATTCATCGGGCCGTTTCCCGCGGCGTCTTCGCCGCGCGTGGCGGCGGCCGGCCTTGTGGAGGGAAGAAACCATGCCGCTCTGGAAAATCGAGCCCTGCGCCGTGGCCACCGACTCGCGCTGGATGGATTTCCCCATCTGGGCCGATGTGGTGGTGCGTGCGGCCTCCCCCGCGCAGGCACGTCTCGTCGCTGCCGGGATGGAGAAGTCGCGGCTCGACGACGGCGTTACCGTCGGCAACGAGACTCTTGAGTTCCGCAGCGGCTTCGAGGACGAGAAGCTCTACCAGGTCCGCGAACTGCGCCACCTCTCCGGCACGCCGCAGGACGGCCCGGAAGAGGTCGTCAGCGCCCGCCAGGCCCGCCCCGCCGGTCGGGTCTGAGGCGGGCGCTCCATCCTTCGCGCCGTCTCGGCTTTGGTTCAGCCGAGCCCCTTCGCCCTACGCGTCAGCCGGTCCGCGAGCCGGCCGACGGCCTTGTGCAGCGCGACGGCGAAGAGCGCCAGCACCAGCAGGGCGGCGAACATGAGATCGGTCTTGGCCCGCCCGTTGGCGAGCAGCATGAGGTAGCCGAGGCCCTGGGAGGCGCCGACCCACTCGCCGATCACCGCGCCGATAGGCGCATAGACGGCGGCGAGGCGCAGGCCCGAGGCGAAGGATGGCAGCGCCGCCGGCAGGCGGATGCGGAACAGCACCTGATGCTTCGTGGCGCCGAAGCTGCGTGCCATGGCGATCAGCGCCGGATCGCTGTGGCGCAGGCCGTCCAGGAAGGCCGAGGCGACCGGGAAGTAGATGATCAGCACCGCCATGGCGATCTTGGAGCCCAGCCCGTAGCCGAGCCACAGGGTCAGCAGCGGCGCCAGCGCGAAGACCGGCACCGCCTGGCTGAACACCAGCAGCGGCAGCACCAGGCGCAGCGCCCGCGGCGACATCATCAGCTGCAGCGCCGTCGCCGCGCCCAGCAGCGTGCCCAGCGCCATGCCGAGCAGCACTTCCATCACCGTCACCGCCGCATGGCCGAAGATCAGCTCGCGCTGTGCGACCAGCGTCTCCAGCACGCGCCACGGCCCCGGCAGGATGAAGGCCGGCACC
>DAIQBR010000369.1:0-4052 GCA_036781105.1 Kiloniellaceae bacterium | reverse complement strand
ACTCTTCCTGCAGCATCACATCACTCGTTCCGCGTCACGCCAGACTGTCTTGATGAAGGGCTGCCCCTCGATCACCGCCACCCGCAGCAGATCCGCCTTGAGCCCCGGCGCGATGCGCCCGCGGTCGGCGAGCCCCGCGGTCGCCGCCGGGTTGGCGCTCACCGTCGCCACGGCCTGCGGCAGCGACAGCCCGTGCGCCTCCTCCGCCAGGCGGAACGCCGCCTGCAGAAGGCTCGCCGGCACGTAGTCGGAAGCCAGATTGTCGAGCAGTCCTTCGGCGGCAAGTTCCGCCGCCGAGACATTACCGGAATGGGACCCGCCGCGCACCAGATTCGGCGCGCCCATGACGATTTTCATCGAATTGTCACGCGCCGCCCGGGCCGCCGCCAGCGTCGTCGGAAACTCGGTGACGGAGATGCCCAGCGCCGCCGCCTCGGCGATGTGCGCCGGCGTCTCGTCGTCGTGGCTGGCCAGCGCGAGCCCGCGCTCGCCGGCGCGCCGGGCAAGATCGCGGCGATTGCGCGGCACCAGGAACTCCTGCGCCGCCAGCAGGCGCTCTATGTGCGCATCGGCCTCGGCCTCACTGAGCCGGAGATTCTTCATGGTGCGTTCGCGAAAGCGCGCGATGTCGGGGTACTGCCGGTGCCCGGGCGCGTGGTCCATGAGCGACATCATGCCGACGGCGGCGTGGTCGGCGACCGCGTCGAACAGCTCGACCACCGTCTCGTCGGTCACCTCGCAGCGCAGGTGCACGATGTGCTCGGCGCGCAGCATCCCCTTGTCGCGCGCCTCGCGCACCGCGTCGATCATCGGCCGGAAGATCTCGCGGCGCTCGGGATGCTTGATGCTGACCCCGACGCAGACGCAGTCGAAGGTCGTGGTGATGCCGCCGGCGGCCATCTGGGCGTCGTGGGCCAGCACGGCGGAGACCATGTTCCAGCGTGTGCCGGGGCGCGGCAGCACGTGCTTTTCGAAGTGGTCGGTGTGCAGGTCGACCAGGCCCGGCAGGACGTAGTCGCCGCCCAGGTCCTCGGCGCCCGGCATCGCCGTGCCGCCCTGCGCCACCTCGGCGATCCTGCCGTCGCGCAGAACCAGCGTTCCCCCGACGACCTCGTCGGCGAGAACAAGGCGTGCGTTGGTGAAAACCTGCTCGCGGCTCATGCCGCGGCCTCTTGCTTGGAGAGGTCGAAGACCCGCTCGGCGACCGCCTCGCGCACCTCGTCGTCGTGGAAGATGCCGACGATGGCGGCGCCGCGCGCCTTGGCCTCGTTGATCAGGGCGACGACCACCGCGCGGTTGCCGGCATCCAGCGAGGCGGTCGGCTCGTCCAGCAGCAGGATGGGATAGTCGGCGGCGAAGCCGCGCGCGATGTTCACCCGCTGCTGCTCGCCGCCGGAGAAGGTCGCCGGCGCCAGGTCCCACATCGCCGCGGGGATGTTGAGCCGGCCCAGCAGTTCCTCGGCCCTGGCGCGCGCCTCCTGCAGCGGTGTGCCGAGGGCCTGCAGCGGCTCGGCGACGATGTCGCGGGACGCAATGCGCGGGATGACGCGCAGGAACTGGCTGACGTAGCCCATCGTGCGGCGGCGCACCTCCAGCACCCGGTGCGGCGCGGCGCCGGCCATGTCGACCCATTCGCCGTCATGCCGCACCCAGACATGCCCGCTGCCGGGCTTGTAGTTGGCGTAGAGCGAGCGCAGCAACGTCGATTTGCCGCTGCCCGAGGGCCCGTAGAGCGCGACGCATTCGCCGGCCGCCACCTCCAGGCTGAGATCGGCGAAGACCGGCAGGCGCGCGCCGCCCTGGATGTGCAGGGTGAAGGTCTTGCTGAGTCGCTCGACGCGGATCATCGGACTGCTGGTTTCTGCCGTCATGGTCATACCTGGAGCACCGAGGAAACGAGAAGCTGCGTATAGGGATGGTGCGGGTCGTCCAGCACCTGGTCGGTGAGGCCGGTTTCGACCACCCGGCCGTCCTTCATCACCATCAGGCGGTCGGCCAGCAGGCGGGCGACGGCCGGGTCGTGGGTGACGATGATGGCGGAGAGCCTGAGCTCGCGCACCAGCCCGCGCAGCAGGTCGAGGAGTCTTGCCTGCACCGAGACATCCAGTCCGCCGGTCGGCTCGTCCATGAAGACCAGGCGCGGCTTGGTGACGAGATTGCGGGCGATCTGCAGGCGCTGCTGCATGCCGCCGGAAAAGTGCTTCGGCTTGTCGTCGGTGCGCCCGAGGTCCAGCTCCACCTTGCTCAGCCAGTCCTCGGCCTCGCGGCGGATGGCGCCGTAGTGACGCGCGCCGACCGCCATCAGCCTTTCGCCGACGTTGCCGCCGGCACTCACGTCCATGCGCAGGCCGTCGCGCGGGTTCTGCATGACCACGCCCCAGTCGGTGCGCAGCAGCAGGCGGCGCTCCGGCTCGGAGAGCGCATAGATATCGGTCAGCCCGCGGCCGCGCAGGTCGTACTCGACAATGCCGTTGGTCGGCGCTAGGCGCGCGGAGATGCAGTTCAGCAGCGTCGTCTTGCCGGAGCCGGACTCGCCGACCACGCCCAGCACCTCGCCGCTGTGCAGTTCGAAGGAGACGTCGGCGCAGGCCAGCACGCGGCCGAAGGCGTGGGTCAGGTTATGCACCCGCATCAGGGGCGTGGAAGTGTCCATGAGTCTACTCCGCCTCCGCCGCAGCGTCGGCCCCGACCGCCGCCGCGTAGGCCCTGGCCGCCGATTCCGACAGGGTGCCGCTGTGGCCTTCGTCGCGCCGCCTGGCGCAGTAGTGCGAGTCGGAGCAGACGTACATCCTGCCGCCCTTGTCGTCGAGAATGACCTCATCCAGGAAGGTGTCCTCGGCACCGCAGAGGGCGCAGTCCTCCTCCCACTGCTGGATCTCGAAGGGATGGTCGTCGAAGTCCAGGCTCTTCACGGTGGTGTACGGCGGGATCGCGTAGATGCGCTTCTCGCGCCCGGCGCCGAACAGCTGCAGCGCCGGAAACTGATCCATCTTCGGGTTGTCGAACTTGGGGATCGGCGTCGGCGACATGAGGTAGCGCCCGTTCACCATCACCGGGTAGGAGTACGAGGTGGCGATCTCGCCGAAGCGCGCGATGTCCTCGTAGAGCGAGACCTGCATGAGGCCGTATTCCTTGTAGGCGTGCATCTTGCGGCACTCGATCTCGCGCGGCTCCAGACTGCGCAGCGGCTCGGGCTGCGGCACCTGGTAGACCAGGATCTGGCCTTCCGTCATCGGGTCTTCCGGCACCCGGTGGCGGGTCTGCACGATGCTCGCCGCCGCCGTCGCCTCGGTGGTCGGCACCCCGGCCACCCGCTCGAAGAAGCGCCGGATGTTTACCGCGTTGGTGGTGTCGTCGGCGCCCTGGTCGATCACCTTCAGGGTGTCGTCCTTGCCGATGATGCTGGCGGTCACCTGCATGCCGCCGGTGCCCCAGCCGTAGGGCAGCGGCATCTCGCGGCCGCCGAAGGGCACCTGGTAGCCGGGCACCGCCACCGCCTTCAGGAGGCAGCGGCGGATCATCCGCTTGGTCTGCTCATCGAGGTAGGCGAAGTTGTAGCCTTCCTCGCCCGCCCCAACTTGCGAGCTGATTTTCGTCGCGGCGCTGCTCATTCGGCGGCCTCCCGGCGCTCTTCGCCATGACGCTTGCGCAGCGAGCGGATGAGCTGCAGCTCCGACTGGAAGTCGACGTAGTGCGGCAGCTTCAGGTGCTGCACGAAGCCGGAGGCTTCGACGTTGTCGGAGTGGTAGAGCACGAACTCCTCGTCCTGCGCCGGGTACTCCACCGACTCGTCCAGCTCGCGCGCGCGCAGGGCGCGGTCGACCAGCGCCATGGCCATGGTCTTGCGCTCGCAGTGGCCGAAGGCGAGGCCGTAGCCGCGGGTGAACTGCGGCGGGCGCTCCGCCGAGCCGGCGAACTGGTTGATCATCTGGCATTCGGTGACGGTGATCTCGCCGATCTCGATGGCAAAGCCGAGCTCTTCCGGCACCATTTCCACAGCCACCTCGCCGAGGCGGATTTCGCCGGCGAAGGGGTGGTTGCGGCCGTAGCCG
>DAIQBR010000368.1:3825-4053 GCA_036781105.1 Kiloniellaceae bacterium | reverse complement strand
CAAAAAGAGCATCGCGCCTGTTCCTCCCTTGTGCGGCCCGATTTTTGTTTTCTGGCTGAGCCGCTTATTAGTTTTCCACAGAATAGTAAGCTCGGGGGGCTGCGTGCAATTCACAATTGCATGCCGCTGGCGGTGTGCCCTGCCCCGATGCCTCCGCCAAGCGCTTGGCGCAGCGGACTTAATCCCTCTCTGCGGGGTCTCTCCCGTGTGGTCACAGCCTGCCCCCCT
>DAIQBR010000368.1:0-3789 GCA_036781105.1 Kiloniellaceae bacterium | reverse complement strand
GCCAAAACTTGGACAGGAACACGCCCGGCAGCGCCGCCGGGGGCCTGACCGGGCCGCCGGCCGCTGTTGCTCTGCAGACCCGGACGAAATGTCGAAAAAACATAACCGTCATGCGGTGGCGGCGCGGCTCACCGCATGAAATCCCCTATGGTTGCGCCCGCACCGCGCGCAATATGCGCGCCTTGGGCCGCCATGGTGGCAGCCCACCTTGGAGTTCGACTCCCCATGTTGAGGTCCCCCGTCTCTTCTGGCGTTTCCCGCGGCCCGCTGCGGGCCGTCGGCCTTGCCGCCGTTCTGCTTGCCGGCTGCGCGTCGGCCGCCTTCGCCGCGGAAACCACCATCGAGATGCAACGGCTTAAGACCACGGCCTCCGGCACGGCCGCCGGCCCGGTGATCGGCAAGGTCGTTCTGACCGAGATCACCGAGGGCGTTACCCTGCAGCTCAATCTCGGGTCCGAACCGGCTTTTCCTGCACCAGACCGGCGACTGCAGTGCCCAGAAGGGTGAGCTGCTGACCAATCCCCTGGCGACGGTCAACATCGAGACCACCGAGGGCGGCGCCGAGCCGCTGCGCACCGTGCTGCTGGTGCCGGGCAAGACTCTGGCCGAAATGAACGGTCAGGCGCTGGTGTTCTATCGCGGCAGCCAGCTGGCCGACAGCGGGCCCGAGCTCACCTCGCAGCCGCGCCTCGTCGCTTGCGGTGTGATCCGCTAGCTCCGGCCTTCGGGAGCGGGGCGGCCGGGTCCTGCAACCTGCTGCCCCGATCCCGGGCCCGGCACTGGCCGCCGGAAGTAGCGAGGTCACAAATTATTACAATTATTTCATATTACTTTGGGCGTCACTGGCATATCTTATTCTACCAATCTAGATTAGATAAAACGTGTAAGTCTCTAATATTAAAAGAATTCTTCTGATCTAGCCTTCACGGCAGCCGAGACGCCATCTTGCGTCCCGCCGCATGGCGGGCAAGTCCCGGTTGAGCGCGGCCCGGCGCGCTGTCAGGCTGCGGTAAGTTTGCCATGCCACCTGTGGATTGATCCGCCGTCCCTTCTGTCGTACATGTCTGATTCAAGGTCGAGACTCTGCGGCCCCGGAGCGGCGCGCCGAGGTAACACAAAGACCGGCAATCGTGGTTTCGGGGCAAGAGGTTCGCAATTCCAGGGGCAAGCACGTTCTTTGACGTCTTCAAGAAATAACGCAAGTGTCACACTGCGGTAGCAGTACCGATTCTGCTGTGGAATTTACGACGTCAGGATGTAGATTGTTTGCCTCGGAATGAGGTGGGTTGGCGATTCGCTTCGGGGAGAATCGCTGGTCCGGTTTCGGTGTTGATCAGGCAATGGCGGCCCGGTGGTCGTCAGTTGGGCCTCGGATCGCAATCCTCCCGAAATGACGGCCAAAGAACAATTGAGCGCCAGAGAGAAATTGAGCGTAGGTAAGCTAGGGATCAATTAATGCCAAGTGCTACGGCATCAACGAGCAGCAACCTGACATTCCGCATCGCAGACTTCGACACTCTAGCTGACGGACTGGACTACGCCGCTAAGGGCGAGACGGGCTGCAATTTCTTTTCTCCTCGCGGAGAACTGGAAGCGGCCCTCACCTACCGCGAGATTCGCGACCGCGCCGTCGCCCTGGCGCAGCGCTTCACGCGCGCCGGCATCGAGCGCGGCACCCGGGTCGCCCTTGTCGCCGAGACCGGCCCCAATTTCCTCATCTTCTTCTATGCTTGCCAGTATGCCGGCCTGATTCCGGTCCCGCTGCCGCTCACCATCCATCTTGGCGGCCACGACGCCTACGTCGACCGCCTGCGCAACATGCTCGCCAAGGCCGGCGCCCAGATCGCCGTCGGGCCCGCCGAGATGCTGCACTACCTGAAGGAAGCCGCCGGCGGTCTGCGCATGGTCGGCACGCCGGACGACTTCTACGCCCTGCCCGCCGAGGGCGGCGACCTGCGGCCCTTCGCCAGCCACGAGGCCTGCTACATCCAGTACTCCTCCGGCAGCACCAGCCTGCCGCGCGGCATCTTCGTGTCGCAGCGCTCGATCACCGCCAACGCCCGCGGCATCGGCCGCCACGGCCTCGAGTTGCGTGCCGGCGACCGCGCCACCTCCTGGCTGCCGCTCTATCACGACATGGGCCTCGTCGGCTTTTGCCTGACCCCGATGCTGAGCCAGATCACCATCGACTACCTGGCCACCAAGTCCTTCGCCCTGCGCCCGCTGACCTGGCTGAAGCTGATTTCGCAGTACGGCGGCACCATCTCCTTCAGCCCGACCTTCGGTTACGAGCTCTGCGCCACCCGCGGGCTCAACGGCTCGGCCAAGACCATCGACCTGACCCGCTGGCGGGTCGCCGGCATCGGCGGCGAGATGGTGCGGGCGGAGACCCTGGAGCGCTTCGCAGAGACCTTCGCGGTCACCGGTTTCTCGCCCAAGGCCTTCCTGCCCAGCTACGGCCTTGCCGAGTCGACCCTGGCGGTCACCTTCGCGCCGCTCGACCACGGCGTCGATGTCGACCGCATCGACCAGGAACACTACACCCACACCGGCAACGTCGCGCCGGTGAACGGCAACGGCAAGATCAACGGCAAGCCCGGCGCCGGGAGCCGGGCCGCGCGTTCCTTCGTGATCTGCGGCAAGCCGATGCCGGAGCACGAAGTCGAGGTGCGCAGCGAGACCAACGCTCCCCTGTCGGATCATCACGTCGGCCGCATCGTCGTGCGCGGGCCCAGCGTGATGGAAGGCTACTACAACGACCCCGCCGCCACTTCGGCCGTCACCACACCGGACGGCTGGCTCGACACCGGCGATCTCGGTTACATGATCGACGGTCGCCTGGTGGTTACCGGCCGCCGCAAGGACCTGGTGATCCTCAACGGCCTGAATATCTGGCCGCAGGATGTGGAGTGGGCGGTCGAAGCCCTGGAGGATGTGCGCGGCAGCGACGTCGCCTGCTTCTCCGTCATCGAGACCGATGGCAGCGAGCGCATGATCGTCGTCCTGCAATGCCGCCTGCACGACGCCACCGCCCGCGAGAACCTGCGCAAGCGCGTGGCGGCGACGGTGCGCCGCACCTGTGGCGCCGATTGCCGCGTGGTGCTGGTGCCGCCGAAGACCTTGAAGTTCACCTCCTCGGGCAAGCTGAGCCGCTCGGCGGTGAAGGCGGACTACATCTCCGGCGAGATCTGTGATCTAAACCTCGCCTATGACGAACGCGAAGCGCCCGCACCGATCTATTCCGAGCAGCGCAGCTAGGTGCCCGGCCCGGCCTGCCGGCGCTAGCGTGCCGGCCAGCCGCCGGCCGCCTGTCGTATCATTCCCCCGATGACCGTTTCCTCGCCCATGGCGCGCGGCTGCGTCGCCCTGACCGGCGCCACCGGCTTCGTCGGCAGCCACCTGCTGCGCCGCCTGCTGGCCGAGGGCTGGCAGGTCCGCGCCCTCGCCCGCCGCCCAGAGGCACTGGCGCAGGCCCTGGCCGACACACTGGCAACCGGCGCGCCGCTGACCGCCGTGCAGGGAGACCTCGAGAACGACGCCGCGCTTGCCGAGTTGCTCGAGGGTGCCCAGGCGGTGGTGCACTGCGCCGGGCTGGTGGCGGCCCGCAGCGCAGCCGAGTTCCGGCGCGCCAATGCGGAGAGCACGGCGCGGCTGGCGGCCGCAGCCGCACGCACCGGCACGGCACGGCGCTTCCTGCTGATTTCCTCCCTGGCTGCCCGCGAGCCGCAGCTCTCACCCTACGCCGCCAGCAAACGGCAGGCCGAGGCGGCGCTCGAGCGCGGCGCCGCG
>DAIQBR010000367.1:0-4075 GCA_036781105.1 Kiloniellaceae bacterium | reverse complement strand
CCTATATGTGGGTCCGCATGGCCGAGACGAGCCTGAAGGGGCTGGAGGGCGAGCAGAAGGACTTTTACGAGGCCAAGCTCGCCACCGCGCGCTTCTTCTTCCAGCGCCTGCTGCCCAAGAGCTCCGGCCACTTCTCCGCCATCATGGCCGGCAAGGCACCGGTGATGGCACTGAAAGAGGCGGCGTTTTAGGCGCCTGGGTCCCCCTCACCCAGCTTCGGCTAGGCTCATTTCATTCGCCAAGCCTGCGCAACCCTCTCCCTCCAGGGGAGAGGGACAAACGGATCACCCCCGCTCGATGCGGCACTGGAAGCAGTTGTTGCTGGCCGAGCGCAGGTGGATGTAGGCGATCTCCGGGCGTGCGAAGAGGTGGCGCGCCATCGATCCTATTTCCTCGGTCGGAATGACCTTGCCGGTGCCGTAGACGATGCGGTCGTCGGCGCCGTAGCCGCGCAGCAGGATGGCTTCCCGCCGCAGCAGCATGGCCGGCACGCCGGCGCTCTCTTCATAGCGCGGGCAGTCCTCGGCATGGAGGAAGATCGGGCCGAGTTCGGCATAGGGTTGCGGCTTCGGGAAGGGGCGGTGGGCCAGCACCAGCATCGGCGCGCCTTCGGCGATATCCTCCAGGCAGTGGCGGCAGGGGTTGCCGCCGCCGTCGGAGATCTGGCGCTCCGGCGCCTGGCCGTTGGCGTCGGGCATACCTCGCCGCCACGAGGAGGCCAGTTCGGTATCGAGGGCGACGAAACGCAATCTGGTCTGGGCGGTGGCTTCGTGGAAGCTCTGCAGGGTGGTCATCTTCTCGGCTCCGGGCTTTGCGGCTGCCCGGAGTAGAGCAGAGGCCGGTTCCGGCCCTCTATCCGCTTCTTGCGGGGTGGCGGGTTTGCGTCGCCGCCCGGCGCTGCTCTAGACTGACCGCCTTGCCCGGCCGTTCGGCCGCAACAAACCCGATGCCGCGGAGACAGAGATGCCCTACCTGGCGGACCAGGAACGTTACGAGTCGATGACCTACAACCGCTGCGGCCGCAGCGGACTGCAACTGCCCGCCCTCTCGCTCGGTCTGTGGCACAACTTCGGCGACGATACGCCCTTCGAGACCGGCCGTGCGATCTGCCGGCGCGCCTTCGATCTGGGCATCACCCACTTCGACCTGGCCAACAACTACGGCCCGCCGCCGGGCGCCGCGGAGCGCAATTTCGGGCGCCTGCTGAAGACCGATTTCGCGCCCTACCGCGACGAGATGATCATCTCGTCGAAGGCCGGTTACCTCATGTGGCCGGGCCCCTACGGGCAGTGGGGCAGCCGCAAGTACCTGCTGGCCAGCCTGGACCAGAGCCTGGGGCGGCTGGGGCTGGACTATGTCGACATCTTCTATTCCCACCGCTACGACCCGGATACGCCGCTGGAGGAGACCATGGGCGCGCTGGATGCAGCGGTGCGCCAGGGCAAGGCGCTCTACGCCGGGATCTCCTCCTACGGGCCGGAGAAGACCCGCGCGGCGGTGAAGATCCTGCGCGCGCTGGGCACCCCCTGCCTGATCCACCAGCCGAGCTACTCCATGCTGAACCGCTGGATCGAGAAGGACGGTCTGCTGCCGGTGCTGGAGGCGGAGGGTGTCGGCTGCATCGCTTTCTCGCCGCTGGCCCAGGGCATGTTGACCGACAAGTATCTGAAGGCGGTGCCGCATGGCAGCCGCGCCACTGCCGGCAAGTCGCTGCGTCCCGAGTTCATCAGCGATGAGAACCTGGCGAAGGTGCGCGGCCTCAACGAGATCGCCAAAGCGCGCGGCCAGAGTCTGGCGCAGATGGCGATCGCCTGGGTCCTGCGCAATCCCGGCATCACCACGGCGCTGATCGGCGCCAGCCGGGTGGAACAGGTCGAGGACTGCGTCGCGGCCCTGAAGAAGCGCGACTTCAGTGACGACGAACTCGCGAAGATCGACGCGCTGGCAACGGACAGCGGGATCAACCTCTGGGCGGCGTCCAGCCAGCACGGGTGAGCCCCGCCGCGGGCTACCCGCCGAGCAGGCCGCTGCTCGCGATGCCGTCGAAAATGAACTGCACCGCCAGGGCGGCCAGCAGCACGCCGAACACGCGGGAGACGACGTGCAGGCCGGTGACGCCGAGCAGGCGCTGGATCTGCACCGCGATGAGCATGAGGATGAAGGTGGCCAGCAGCATGGCCATGAGGCAGCCGACCACGATGCCGATGGTGGCCGGGTCGCCCTCGGCATCGGCCACCAGCAGGATGGTCGCGCCCATGGCGCCGGGTCCGGCGAGCAGCGGGGTCGCCAGGGGGAAGACCGAGATGTCCTGCTTGCCCGTCGCCTCGCGGTTCTCGTCCTCGGTGGTGGTGACGCCGCCGGAGGGCCGCGCGAAGACCATGTCGATGGCGATGAGCAACAGCAGCACGCCGCCGGCGGTCCGCAGGGCCGGAAGGGAAATCCCGAAGAGGTGCAGCAGGGCATCGCCGAAGATCGCGAAGAGCAGCAGGATGCCGAGGGCGATCAGGGTGCCCTTCAGCGCGATGGCGCGGCGCTCGCGCGTCGTGTTGTTCGGCGTCAGCGCGGCGAAGATTGCCGCCACGTCGAGCGGTCCGATGGTCGCGAAGTAGGTGGTGAGGGCGACGAGCGCGGTTTCCAGCATGCAGGCAACAAGAGGAGGAGGGGCGGCGCCATCCTGGCAGGGCGGCGTGGCGGCGTAAAGCCGGGCGCGGACTTGGCGAAATCTGCGGTTGCGTCCGGGTCTGAGGGCCACACCCAACCGATTCCGTGCTATCTTGACCCCTGGGACCATGGGGGCAGTTTCGGCGCCGCCAGCGGTGTGCGGGTCAATTTGGGGCAGAGTGGGAAAGCCATGATACCAGCGATCAAGAGCCCGGCCTTGCGCCAGCTCTTGCAGCATTATCTGGAGGTGCGGGGCGACAAGCGCATGCCGTCGCGGCGGGATCTCGATGCGGCACGGCTGGGGCCGGTGCTGCCGATCATCTGGGTGAACGAGTACGAGCCGCCCGCCGGCACCTTCCGCTACCGCCTGGCGGGCGAGGAAGTGAACGAGATCTTCGGCACTTCCGTCGCCGGCAAGCTGCTGTCCGATTTCGTGGGCGGCGACCGCTTCGAACCGGTGAACAACAACTTCCTGAAGGTCATCCGCGAGGAGGCGGCGCTGCTGGCGACCGGCCCGATCTACAGCTGCACCGACCGCATCGCCCTGGGCGAGCGTCTCGCCCTGCCGCTGTCGACCGACGGCGAAACGGCCGACGGCATCATCGGCGCCACGTCGCGCGAAACCATGGTCGACCTGAAAAGCATCTCCATGAGGGAGCAGAAGGTGACCCTGATCCCCCTCGACGAACTCGCCCGGGCGGCCCGCCGCGCGGTGGGGGACTGAGGCACCCGACACCATGGCGCGGCTGACTCTGAAACCCGAAACCTGGCCGATCCCCCTGCGCTGGGTGATTGCGTTGGTCGTCGTGCCGCTGCTGCCGTTTGCGGCGGTGGCTGCGGCTGCCGGGTTCCTCTGGCTGCTCGGCGGCCTGACTCTCAGCTATCTGCTGATCGCGGTCGCCTTTGCGATGCTGTTCTTCATTCCACTCGCTTGGATCGGCTTCCTGCCCACCTACCTGGTCATCGACCGTTGGGGTCGGCATTCGAAGACCGTCTACGGGCGCGCCGCCATGGTGGCGGCCGTCGTGGGTGCCTTGCTGATCGGAAGCTATACGCTTCTCACTGATCCCTACGCCGGAGAAGCTCTGCCCTGGCTCGCCTTCGGGCTGGCGGTCGCTTTGCCGACCGCCGCCTGGATAGGGCGGGCGATCTGGTGCGCCCTTTGGTCCGGGCGGGAACCGGAAACCAGCTAGCTCACCACACCGGCCGGCCGGTGATCGGATAACGCGGGTCGCTGTAGCCGGGCGTCGAGGGGTGGCCGGGGGTCACCAGCGAGTCGAGCAGCTTCTCGTCCTCTTCGTCAAAGCCGTGGCCGAGGGCACCGAGGTAGCCCTTCCACTGCTCCAGGGTGCGCGGGCCCGCCAGCACCGAGGTGACGATGGGGTTGGCCAGCACCCAGTTCACCGCGAAGTCC
>DAIQBR010000366.1:0-4077 GCA_036781105.1 Kiloniellaceae bacterium | reverse complement strand
CAGGCGCCGGCTCGGCTTCGGGTTCGGCTTCGGGTTCGGCTTCCGGGGCCGGTTCCTCGGCCGCCGCTTCCGGCTCGGGCTCAGGCTCGGCGGCGGCTTCGGGTTCCGGCCCGGCTTCGGCTTCGGCCTCCTCGGGCGCCGCTTCGGCTTCGGCCCCTTCGGGAGCCGCTTCTTCAGCAGCCTCTTCCGGGGCCGCTTCTTCCGGGGCCGCTTCTTCGGGGGCCGCTTCTTCGCGGGCCGCCTCAAGATCGACGATGCTGCCGTCCTCGGCGACCATCTTGGTCAGGTCGAGAATATTGTCGGCGCCGCTGCCTTCGGGCTGGGCGGCCTCCGCCGGGGCCGGCGCCGGGGCCGCGGCGGCCGGTTTGGGGGCGGGCGCGGGCGCAGGCTGCGGCGCCGGCGCGGCAGCAGCCTCCGCTGGCTTGCCGTCCGGCGCTTCGTCTTCGGAGATGATTCGCCGGATGGAGGCGAGAATCTCCTCCATCGTCGGTTCGTTCTGCGCTTCCGGCTTGCTGCTCATGCCTCTCCGGCCACTGCCAAGGTCACCATAGGGGCCGCGGGGGGCCCTGGAGTCCAAATGATTACGCGGGGGACCGTTCCGTCACCGAAGCGGTCTTGTAACACTGGATAGCCGGAAAGCGGAAATTTTCTGTTAACCAAACGGCGCAAAGCGCCAAGCCGCCTGCACAATGGCCTGGCGGGCCCGGAGGCCGCGAATCGGCGCGCGGCCGGGGCCGCCCGGTAACTTCCCGGCGCCCGGACCCCTGGGAGCGCCTACTCGCCGGTGTCGTCCTCGGTGCCCGGGGCATCGAGGCCGAACCACTTCTCGCGTACCGCGCGGTAGTCCGCCTCGGGATCGTAGACCGCGGTGCCGAGGGAGAGATCCTCCGCGGTCATGCGGCCGATCGCGGTCAGCACCTGGAAGGTGGCGACGATCTCGTCGCGCTGGGCACTCACCAGGTTGACCTGGGCGTCGAGCAGTTCCTGTTCGGCATCCAGCACATCGAGCACCGTACGTGCGCCCACGGCATTTTCCTGGCGTACGCCTTCCAGGGCGATCTCGTTGGCCCGCACGCTCTGCTCCAGGGCGGCGATCTGGGCGCGCGCCGTCAGCAGGCTCTCCCAGCCGGAGATGGCGTCCTCGCGGGCCTGTCGGATCGCCTCGCGGACCAGCAGGCGGCGCTGGCTGGCGACCTGCTTGGCCTCGCGCACGCGGCTCGACACCGAGCCCTGCTGGTAGAGCGGCACGGTGACCACGGCCAGCACCTCGGCGCTGCTGCCCTCGCTGGTTCGCGAGTTTCGCTCGTGCTGATAGCCGACCGAGCCCTGCAGCTGAACCCGCGGCAGCAGTTCGCCGGTCACCTCGCGCACGCTGCGCATGGCGGCGAGTTCGTCGTAGTTGGTCGCCAGCACGTTCGGATTGGCCGATTCCGCGAGATCGATAATGGCCTCCTGGCTGACCGGCAGGCCGCCCGGCAGAGGCGGCTGCTCGAGGATGCCGGGATAGACGCCGACGACGTTTTCGAAGACGGCGCGGCTGGAGGTCAGATTGCCCTCGGCACCGATGCGGTCGGCGGTCGCGCTGGACAGGCGGCTTTCCGACTGCGCCACGTCGGTCCGCGTCAGCTCACCGACGTCGAAGCGGTCCTGGGTCGCCTCGAGCTGGCGCGCCAGCACCTGCTCGTTGTTGATGTTGAGCTGCAGCACCGACTGGTCGCGCCACACATCGGCGTAGGCGTTGACGGCATCCAGCAACACCGTCTGCTCGGTGTCGGCCAGCCGCGCCCGCTGGGCCAGCACCTCGTTCTCGGCCCGCTCGGTGCCGGCAACGGTCTGCCCGCCGCGGTACAGCGGCTGGGTCACCGTCAGATCGGCGCCGGCCGGCGTACGACCGCCACTGATGCCGGTGGGGCGCACATTGTCGTCGTAAGCCGAGCCGGCGGAACCTTCCGCCTCGACCAGCGGGCGCCAGCCGGAGAGCGCCTGCGGCACCCGCTCGTTGGTCGCCCGCAGCTGGGCGCGCGCGGCGCTCAGCGTCGGATTGGTCTGGTAGGTCTGGATCAGCGCCTCTTCCAGCGTCTGGGCCGCCGCGGCCTGGGCGCCGGCAAGAGCCAACGCCCCGGAGACTGCCAGGCAGCCCGCCACCAACTGCGCCCGGCGCATCGCATTCATCGATCGCATGCGTCCGATTTCCCCGCTCGTTGATTGTCACCGGCCCTGATTCGCATCCGCATCCGACTGTCATCCCCGAGCGCAATCCAGGCAGGTAAACTCACTAGTGTAATCTGAGCCGGAAAGCCCGCGAGTTCAAGACCGCGCGGTACCGTCGCGGCAGCGCACTAGAAAACGAAGCCGACCTCGCGCTCGAAGCCCGGCAGCAGCGGCGTCGCGGCGTCGAACAGCGTGCGCGCGGAGAAACTCTCGCCGGCGCGCTGGATCAGCGTGCCGCGGCCGATCCCCGCGGCATCGCAGATCACGGCAACCAGGCGGCCTCCGTCGGCGAGCTGTTTCTTCACTACCTGCGGCACCTCGCTGACGGCGCCCTGAAAGACGATGACATCGAAAGGCGCCTGCTTGGCATAGCCGGCCACCAGCGCGCCCTCCACCACCACGGCGTTGTCGACGTCGAGGGCGTTGAGGGTGCGGTTGGCCAGCTCGGCAAGGCCCCGGTCGCTCTCGAGCCCCACGACGGTCTGCACCAGCCGGGCGAGAACGGCGGTCGAATAGCCGGTGGCCGCGCCGATATCGAGCGCCATGTCGCCCGGCTGCGGCGCCGCGGCCTGCAGCAGGCGGGCCAGCACCATGGGCTCCATGAGATAGCGCCCGGGGGCGACCTCGAGATCCTCGTCGATGTAGGCGATGCCGCGCTGTGCCTCCCCTACGAAAGCTTCCCGCGCCACCGCCTCGAAGGCGTCGATGATGCGGGGATCCGTCACCTTGTTGGTGCGGATCTGACTCTCCACCATATTGAGGCGCGCTGCTGCAAAGTCCGTCATGTCGACAAGCGTCCCGCATTGCTGCGGCCCGAAGGCCGGTCCGGCCTCGGTTTATAAGCATGTCGAGGCGCCAAGACAACGCGGCAGAACCATCGTCTCAGGCGAGGCCCGCGGTCTGCCGCCGTCGCCTTGACCGCAGCTTGACCGCAGGGGGGGCCGGCAGTATAGCTTCGCCCCGCTCCCGATAGCTGACCTGTGGCCCGGTGGGAGAGTGGTTATCCAGAGGATTGCAAATCCTTGCACGCCGGTTCGATTCCGGCCCGGGCCTCCATCCCCTTCCCGTCTCCGCCCCTTACTCCACCCTTTACCGCGCCATCGCCAGCAGCAGGCTGTACCAGCCATAGCCGACGGCCGCGAAAAAGAAGGTGAAGGTGCCGAGCGCCGCCAGGCCGCTCGCCAGACGCTCCCACAGCGAGGGCGCCAGCCCGTTGAACCCGAGGCCCCGGTTGAGCCTGATGGTGGGGCCGAAGTCCTGCCCGATGGTCCGCATCCCAGTTCTCCCTTGCGTTCTGGCCCGGCGCCGGCCGGGCGTTGCCTGTTGGACGCCAAGGTAGGGCGCAGTTGATTCCCGTGTCAAGAACAAAACAAGAACGCCGACTCGCCTCTCCGGCGCGGGTTGTGTGCCACTGCCAGGGGCCTACAATGTTCCTTAAGGCTCTGACGCCAGGATGAGGCAGGGGGCCGCTTGCCCGACCGGGGAACACCGAGGGCCCCGGCAGCGCGGAGACAGGAAGATCAGACAGGATATCCTCACCTGCCTTCCCGAACACCTGCATCCCGTCAGCCAGATGTTCCTGGAGCACTGGCTGGCCGGCGATCTGGCGACGGCCGAGTTCCTGCGCTGGTTCCACATGCCCAATTCCGCCTACCTGCCGGTGGCGGACTGCATCATGGCGGTGGTGGCCGGCGCATGATCCCGGCGGCCGAGCCGAAGGGTGCAAAATCTTTGCAGCCGGCAAAGCGGTTTGATATAACCCCGCTTCGCCGCGCCGGGGGGTGCCCCGGCAGGCTGAAGGTTTCCTGATCCGCGGTAGCTCAGTTGGTAGAGCGGGTGGCTGTTAACCACCATGTCGCAGGTTCG
>DAIQBR010000365.1:0-4096 GCA_036781105.1 Kiloniellaceae bacterium | reverse complement strand
CGGCCTGGAGCTGGGAGGTGGAGCTGCGCCCCTGGACGGAAACCTTCTGAAGACCGAAAGCTGAAAGCGGCGTCAGCCGCGGGCGGCCTTGGCGGCCGCCTTGCCCGGTCCCGCCTCGGCGGCGCCGCCCGAGCGCGTGCTGGCGCGCGGGCAGAGATGGAAGCCCAGGTCGACGACCTTCTGCTCCGGCGGGTCGCCGGCGATGGTGCGCGCGATCATGTCCATGGCGGTGAGGCCCATCTCGTAGCGTTCGGTGGCCACGCTGGTGATCGGCGGCTCGGCGGCGGCCGACATCTCGAAGTCGTTGAAACCGGCGAGACCGAGGCGCTCGGGTACCGCGATCCCCAGGCGCTGGCACTCGAAGAGGGCGCCCAGGGCGACGTCGTCGTTGTTGCAGAACACCGCGTCGATGTCCGGGCGCCGCGTCACGATCTCGCGCAGCAGCTCGCAGCCGACCCGCACGGAGGAAGGCGCCTTGGTCTGCACCATCAGGCTGTCGTCGGCCAGGCCGGCCTCGGCCATCACCGCGCTGTAGCCGGCCATGCGGCGGTTGCTGCGCGGGTCCAGACGCGCCGCCAGGCAGGCGATGCGGCGGTAACCGGCACTCAGCAGGTGCTCCGTCATGGCGCGCCCGGCATCGAACTGCGAGAAGCCGACCATCATGTCGAAAGGATCGGGGCCGAGCTCCATGATCTGCACGATGGGCAGCTCGGCGGCGCGCAGCAGCTTGGCGGCCGCCTCCGTCTGGTCGATGCCGACGACGATGAGGCCGGCCGGCGACTGGCTGAGGAAAAGCCGGATCAGCCGCTCCTCTTCCACCGGCGAATAGCGGGTGTTGGCGAACTGGACCTGCAGGTCGGTCTTCTCGGCCCGGTCATGGATGCCGCGCATCACGTCGGCGAAGACGGTGTTGGTAAGCGAGGGCACCAGCACGCCGACCACGTTGGTGCGCGCCGAGGCGAGCGCCCGGGCATGCTGGTCGGGGACGTAGTTCAGCGCGCGCACCGCCGCGTCGATGCGCCGGCGCAGCGGCTCCGACACCCGCGCCGGCTCGCGCAGCGCGCGCGACACGGTGATCGGGCTTACCTCCGCCCGTGCCGCCACGTCGGCGATGGTGGTCCGCCCCTTCTTGCGTCTCGACATCCGCCCCGCTGCTCCCTGCCCTCACAATTCGCGGCGCATTGCAGCACTTTCCGCCGGGAAAGGCCAAATTGCTAGCGCTAACACAAATCTTCCCGCCTGGGATGCGGATTGGCAAGCATTGGGCGTCCCCCGGCAGCCGCCGGGCGGTCCCCCGCCGGCCCTGCGGCGGAACCCTGGGTTTCTTCAAGCCGCAACTTTCCATCCTTAACCTTATGCACCGGAATGGTTTAGCGTGGAGTCGAGGTGATCATCCGCGGAGGTCGCGGGGGCGACGGGCCCCGCGCCGCCGCCGGTCGCCCGGGCACAGCAGGCCGACAGCAACTGGGCAGACACGTCAAGAATCTGCGCCTTAAGGGGAATTCGCTATGGCAGACAAGAGCGCGCAAGCGCGATCCCGGCTCATCAGTCAGGTGCTGCGGGAGGTGCAGAAGCGCCTGCCGGAGGCCAAGGCCAAGCGGGCCGAAGCCTTCGTGCGGCAGTTCTTTGCCAACGTACCGCCCAGCGACCTGCGCCGGGAGAAGACCGCGGACCTGGCCGGCGGTGCGCTGGCCTTGTGGCAAAGCCTGCAACAGCGCACCCCGGGCCGCGCCTTCGTGCGTGCCTACAGCCCCGACGGCGACAAGGACGGCTGGGAATCACCGCACAGCGTCATCGAGATCATCAACGATGACATGCCTTTCCTGGTCGATTCGGTGACGGCGGAAATCAACCGCCACGATGCCGAGGTGCACCTGGTCATCCACCCGATCATCAATCTGCGGCGCGACGCCAAGGGAAAGCTGCTGGAACTGGCCGTGCCGAAGGCGGGCGCCAAGGCCAAGGCCAAGGCGAGCCCCGGATATGCCGGCGAGTCGGTGATGCAGATCCAGATCAGCGAGCAGCCGGCCAGGCGGCTGGCGGAAATCGCCGCCGGTGTCGAGGCGGTGCTCGCCGATGTGCGCGCCGCCGTCGAGGACTGGCTCGACATGCGCGAGCGCTGCAGCGAGATGATCGCCGAACTGGAGACCCGCCCGCCCATGCTGCCGGTGGCTGAGATTGCCGAGGGTCTCGAATTTCTCAGGTGGATGGACGACGACCACTTTACCTACCTCGGCTATCGCGAGATCGCTTTCGAAGGCCGCGGCGCCAGCGCGGTTTCCAAGGTGCACAAGTCGCGCGGCCTCGGCGTCCTGCGCAATCCGGAAGTGCGTGTCTTCGACGGGCTTCGCAATCTCGGAAAGCTGCCGCCCGATGTCCGCGACTTCATGCATCAGCCGCAGCTTCTGCGCATCACCAAGGGCAACCGGCGGGCGACAGTGCACCGCTCCGTGCCGCTCGACACCATCGCCGTGAAGACCTTCGACAAAAAGGGCAAGGTGACCGGTGAGCGGCTCTTCGTCGGCCTCTTCACGTCGATCGCCTACTCGCGCTCGCCCACCGCCATCCCGCTGCTGCGTCAGAAGGTGGACGCCGTCATCAAGCTCTCGGGCTTTTCGCCGCGCAGCCACGACGGCAAGGCGCTGCTGCACATCCTGGAAAACTATCCGCGCGACGAGCTGTTTCAGATCTCGGTCGAAGACCTGCATCAGATCGCCATCGGGGTGCTTCACCTGCAGGAGCGCCAGCGCACCGCGCTCTTCGTGCGCCACGACCCCTTCGAGCGCTTTGTCTCCTGCATGGTCTTCGTGCCGCGCGACCGCTACGACACCTCCCTGCGGCGCAAGCTCCAGGCAATTCTGTCGGCCGCCTACCAGGGTGAATGCACCAGCTTCTCGGCCCAGATGAGCGACGAGGTGCTGGCACGCCTGCATGTGATCATCACGACCGAGCAGGGCCGTGTTCCCAAGGTAAATATCGAAGCGCTCGAGGCGCGCCTGGCAGAGGCCGCGCGCTCCTGGTCCGACCTGCTGGAGGACGCGCTGATCGCGGCTGTCGGCGAGCAGGACGGCCTGCGCAGCCACCGGCGCTTCGAGCGTGCCTTTCCGGCCGGCTATCAGCACCACCATGACGCCGCCCTTGCCGTGGAAGACATCCACAACATCGAGGAGGCCATCGCCGGCAACGACCTCTCGATGAATCTCTACCGCCCGGCGGGCGCGCCGCCGGAAGTGCTGCACTTCAAGATTTATGTGCTCGACTACCCGGTGCCGCTCTCCGACGTCCTGCCGATGCTGGAGAACATGGGCCTCAAGGTCATCGGCGAGATCCCCTACGACATCACCATGCCCGACCGGGAACTGCCGGTCTGGATTCACGACTTCGACATGGTGGCCGAGGGCCGTGCCGCGATCGACTTGAATGCGGTACGCGATGCCTTCCACGAGGCCTTCTCGCGCATCTGGCACAAACGGATGGAGGACGACGGCTTCAACAAGCTGGTGCTGCATGCCGGGCTGACCGCGCGGGAAGTGATCATGCTGCGCGCCTACTGCAAGTACCTGCGCCAGGCGCGCATCCCCTTCAGCCAGGCCTACATGGAAGCGACACTGGTGCGCAATCCGGCCATCACGCGCAACCTGGTCGACCTCTTCACCGCCCGTTTCGACCCCGCCAAGGACGACAAGCGGGAAAAGACCTGCGGAAAAATCCAGGATGCGATCCAGGCCCAGCTCGAACAGGTGGTCAATCTCGACGAGGATCGCATCATCCGGCGCTACCTCAACCTCATCGTCTCGACCCTTCGAACCAACTTCTATCAGCCGGCGGAAGATGCCAAGGGAGGAGGTGGCGAGAAGATCTATTGCTCCTTCAAGTTCGACTCGCGCTCCATCGAGGAACTGCCGCAGCCGCAGCCTTTGCGAGAAATCTTCGTGTACAGCCCGGCGATTGAAGGTGTGCATCTGCGCTTTGGCATGGTCGCCCGGGGCGGCTTGCGCTGGTCCGACCGGCCGGAGGATTTTCGCACCGAGGTGCTCGGCCTGGTGAAGGCGCAGCAGGTGAAGAACACGGTGATCGTGCCGGTCGGCTCCAAGGG
>DAIQBR010000364.1:0-4123 GCA_036781105.1 Kiloniellaceae bacterium | reverse complement strand
TAACGCGGCCCTGCGCAGGCTCGCCGGACGCGCCGATACCGGTTATGAAGGTCGTCCGTGAAGATCGCCCCCGTGAAGATCGCCCTCGTAACCATGCAGTTCCCGGTAGCCTCGGAAGCCTTCGCCGCAGTGGAGATTCGTGCCCTGCGCCGCCAGGGAGCCGAGATCACCGTGCTGGCCTATCGCGGCCCGCCGGCTGGAGCGGAACAACTGCTCGAACGCGACCTCGCCGGCCTGCCGGTCGACCAGGGCGGCATCGCGGCCACGCTGCAGGGCATGCTTACGATGCTCGCGCGGCCAGGCGACTGCCTGTGGTTGCTGAGCAAAGTCTTGCGCGGCTGCCGGCGGAGCCCGCGTCACCTGCTCAAGGCGCTGTCGCTCATGCCCCGTAGTTTTGCCATGCTGCAGAAGCTTGAGGCACGGCGGCCGGACGTGGTGCACCTCTTCTGGGGCCACTACCCCAGCCTGCTCGGGCTTCTGGTCCGCCGCCATTTGCCCGACGTCGTCGTCAGCCACTTTCTCGGCGCCTACGACCTGGAGCGGCGCTTTCCGCTCAGCGCGGAGCTTGCAGGGCAGGCCGATGTGGTGATCTCCCACACCCGCGCCAACCTGCCGGCCCTCACCGCGCTCGGCCTGCCGGCGGATCGTGTTGCGGTCGCCTATCGCGGCATCGAAATCCCCCCCGATCTTCCCGCGCCCGAGAAGACCCGGGGCCTCATGGTCGTCGCCGAGCGCCTGGTTCCGCAGAAGCGTACCGCCGACGCGCTGAAGCTCTTCGCCGAGGTGGTGCGAACCCTGCCCGAAGCCCGCCTTGTGATCTTCGGCGACGGGCCCGAGGCCGGCAGGCTGCAGGCGCTCTGTGCAGAGCTCGGGATCGCCGAGCGTGTCGTCTTCGCCGGTCACGTCCCGCAGCAGGAGGTCTTCCGCGCCCTGGATACCGCAGAGGTCGCGCTTACCCTGTCGCAGAGTCCGTCCGAGCGCCTGCCCAACGCGCTGAAAGAAGCCATGCTGCGGCGCTGCCTCTGTCTTTCCACCCGCTCGCCGGGCATCGAAGAGCTGATCCGCGACGGCGAGACGGGGCTGCTGGTCGAGGCCGGCGATCCCGTCGCCGCGGCGCGGCGGCTCGTCACGCTGCTTGCCGATCGGCAGGCGGTCGAGCGCATCGGCCGCCAGGCGCAGGCCCGCGTCATGGCCGACTTCGATGTCGACCGCCTGATGGCCGAGCGGCTGGAGCGCTGGTCCACCCTCCTGCGCCGCCGCAGGGCGGGAGCGACGGCATGAGCGACGCCCCCCTCGTTTCCGTCATCACCGCGGCCTACAATGCCGAGGCCTTCATCGCCGAGACCATCGCCTCGGTGCAGGCGCAGACCCTGACCGATTGGGAGATGCTTGTCGCCGATGACGCGTCCACCGACCGCACCGCCGAGATCGTCGCCGCCCAGGCCGCGTATGACCCGCGCGTGCGGCTGATCCGGCTGGAGCGCAACGGCGGGGTCGCCCGCGCGCGCAACGCTGCGCTGAGCGAAGCGCGCGGCCGCTTCGTCGCCTTTCTCGACAGCGACGACCTCTGGCTGCCGGAAAAGCTGGAACGCCAGGTCGCCTTCATGAAGGCGCGCGACGCGGCCGTCTGCTACACCGCTTTTCGCCGCATCGACGAGAGCGGCACCCGAACCGGGCGGCTGGTGAAAGTGCCGCCGCGGCTGACCTACGGACAGCTCCTGAAGAACACCGCCATCGCGACCCTCACCGGCATGGCCGACACCGCCAAGACGGGCCCGCTGCGCATGACCGAGGCACGGCGCGACGACTTCATCCTGTGGCTGTCGATCCTGAAGCGCGGCTTCGTGGCCGAGGGCCTGCAGGAAGACCTCGCGCGCTACCGGGTCGTGAAAGGCTCGCTGTCCAGCAAGCCGAAGCGCTCGGCCGCCTGGGTGTGGCACGTCTACCGCCGGGTCGAAGGACTGGGGCCGCTGCGGTCCGCCTGGTGCATGGCCCACTACGGCACGCGCGCCATCCTGAAGCGCCTGGTGTTCTGACCATGGTCGCGGGTGAGCCAAAAACCGTGCTGATCACCGGGGCCAGCGGTTTCGCCGGCGCGGCCATCGCCCGGCACCTGCAGAAGCGCGGCTGGCGCGTGCGTGGTTCGGTCCGGCGCGATGCGGCGGCCGTGCCCTCCGGTGTCGAAAAAGTCGTCACCGGCGCCATCGACGGCACGACCGACTGGAGCGGGCCGCTGGACGGCGTCGACAGCGTGGTGCACTGCGCCGCCCGTGTCCACGTGCTGCAGGAACGCGAAGCCGATCCCCTGGCGGCCTTCCGCCGCGCGAACGTCGAGGCGACGCGGCGCCTCGCCGAAGCGGCGCGGGACCGCGGCATCGGTCATTTCGTCTTCCTCAGCTCCATCGGCGCCGCCGTGGCGGAGCGCGATCCCGCCAGCGCCAATGCCTATCAGCGCAGCAAGCTGGAAGCGGAAGCCGCGCTGCGCGAGGCCGCCGGCGGATCCGGCATGGTGCTGGTCATGCTGCGGCCGCCGCTGATCTACGGGCCCAAGGCGCCGGGCAACTTCGCGCGCCTTGCCCGGCTGATCTGCGCTGGCCGGCCGCTGCCGCTGGCCAGCCTCGCCAACCGGCGCAGCCAGCTCTTCGTCGGCAACCTCGCCGGCGCCGTCGACGCGGCGCTCGCCTGCACGGCATCGCCGACACAACCCCTGGCGCTGTGCGATGGCGAGGACCTCTCGACCGCGGAGCTTGCCCGGCGCATCGGACGGGCCTGCGGCCGTCCCGCGCGCCTGCTGCCCTGCCCGCCCGCGCTGCTGCGCGTCGCTGCGCGCCTGCTGGGCCAGGGCGCGGCGGCCGAGGCCATGACCTCCAGCCTGGTCGTCGACAATGCGGCCATCACCGGGGCGCTCGGCTGGACCCCGGCTTTCAGCGTCGACCAGGGCCTTGCGCTCACCTTCGAGGGGGCCAGGCCGTGAGCGTCGCTGCCCTGGCCTTCAGAGGCTATGCGCTGCTCGGGCGCCTGGCCGCGCCGCTGGTCCGGCACTACCTGCGCCGGCGCCTCGCCCGCGGCCGGGAAGAGGCCGCGCGGCTGCCCGAGCGGCTGGGAGAGGCCGGCCTGCCGCGCCCCGCCGGGCCGCTGATCTGGATCCACGGCGCCAGTGTCGGCGAGGCGCAGTCCGCCCTACCGCTGGTCGAGCGCCTGCGCCGCGACTGGCCGGGCCTCGCCGTCCTGGTCACCAGCGGCACCGTGACCTCGGCCCGGCTGATGGGCGAGCGCCTGCCGCCGGAGGTGATCCACCAGTACGTGCCGGTCGACCTGCCGCAGGCGGTCGAGCGCTTCCTCGACCACTGGCGCCCGCAGCTCGGCATCATCATCGAGTCCGAGTTCTGGCCCAACCTGCTGCGCGGCGCCGCCGCCCGCGACACGAAACTGGTGCTGCTGAACGGCCGGGTCTCGGCGGACTCCTACCGCGGCTGGGCCCGCGCCCGGCCGCTCATCGTCGACTTGCTGGGCTGCTTCTCCGTCATCGCCGCGCGAACCTGCGAGGACCGTGACCGCCTGCTGGGACTCGGTGCCGCCGCCGTCGAGAACCCCGGCGACCTGAAGGCCGCGGCGCCGCCGCTGAGAGCAGATCCGGCAAAGCTGGCGGAGATGCAGGATGCGATCGCCGACCGGCCCCGCTGGCTGGCCGCCTCGACCCATCGCGGCGAGGAACGCGCCATCGGCGAAACCCACCGCGCCCTCAAGTCCCGGCATCCGGGCCTGCTCACCCTGCTGGCACCGCGCCACCCGGGCCGCAGCGCGGAAGTTCGCCGCGAACTGGAAGGCCTCGGCCTGAGCGTGGCGCAGCGCAGCCGCGCGGAAGCCGTCACGCCGGCCACCGACGTCTACCTGGCCGACACCATCGGCGAGCTCGGCCTGTGGTACCGGCTTGCCGAGGTCGTCTTCATCGGCGGCTCGCTGGTGCCGCACGGCGGCCAGAACCTGCTGGAGCCGGCCAAGCTGGACTGCGCGATCCTGACCGGGCCGCATACCGCCAACTTCGCGCGCCTCGCCGCGGAGATGAGCGACTGCGACGCGCTGCGCCACGTCGGCGGGCCGGCCGACCTCACCGCCGCAGTGG
>DAIQBR010000363.1:0-4154 GCA_036781105.1 Kiloniellaceae bacterium | reverse complement strand
CCGTCACCTGGCGCTTCAGGCGTCTCTTCGCGGTGCCCGTCGCGCTTGTCGCCGCCTTCGTCGCCATCGCGGTGCCCACCGACCTGCCCGCACTCGACGGCGCGGCGCTGCTGCCGCAGCCGATCCTGATCATGCCGGAGTTCACTTTCGGCGCCCTGGTCGGCATCGCCCTGCCGCTCTTCATCGTCACCATGGCCTCGCAGAACATTCCCGGCATCGCCGTGCTGAACGCCAACGGCTACCGCCCCGCGCCGGGGCCGCTCTTCGCCACGACGGGCGTGTTCTCGCTGCTGTCGGCGCCCTTCGGCGGCCACGCGGTGAACCTCGCCGCGGTGACCGCGGCGCTCTGCGCTGGGCAGGAGGCCGAGCCCGATCCGCGCCGGCGCTACTGGGCCGCCGTGGTCGCCGGCGGCTTCTACATTCTCTTCGGGCTGCTGGCGGGCGCCATCACCGCCTTCGTGGCGGCGGTGCCGGCCTATCTCATCCTCATGGTGGCTGGGCTCGCGCTGCTCGGCCCCTTCGCCTCTGCCCTGACCGAGGCGCTGGCCGCGCCCGACGACCGCCTCGCCGCCGTGGTCACCCTGCTCGGCACCGCCTCCGGTCTTTCCTTCTTCGGCATCGGCAGCGCCTTCTGGGGCCTCGTCGCGGGCCTCGGCATTCTCGCGCTGACGCGCTGGAAGCCGCGCTTCGGTGGCTAGCCGACCTTGCGTTTCCAGCCGCGCGCGAAAAGCCCCGCCAGCAGCTCGGCCCCGGCGCCGTTCAGGTCGACCTTGCCGCTTTCCGCCTGCACCGACACCAGCACCGTGCCGCCGGCAAAGGCCCACTCCCGCGCCGTACCGTCGCGCGGCAGGGTTTCGCCTTCCGATGCCAGGGCGACAACGGCGCGGTGAAAGCCGGCGCCCGCCAGCGCCCGCGCCGCGGCGTTGTCGATCTGGTTGCGCGCCACCACGGTCTCGGTTCGCATGGTCGTCGCGAAGCCGGCGGCGATGGCCGCCAGCAGGCTCAGCACCCAGAGGACAGCGATGAGGGCAATGCCGCGGGAGCGGCTGGCGAAAAAATCCGGCTTTCGTCGGGGCGGGTGAACCATACGGGCAGCCTACCAAGACGAGGCACTCCCCAGAAGCGGTCATGATCTGCGGCCTGCCGAGGTGATCGCTGTGCAGGTAGGCGATGTCGGTGGCGCCGCCCGGCCCACCACGCTGGAATTAGCTTACCGCCGCAACACTTCTGAACCAGGCATACTCTACCTTGTTCCTGAGATGGGTCGGGTGCTCTCAGTCTTCGGACCGACTAACTAGAACCAGTACAACCAACCACTCTCAACTCCCGGTCTACGATTGCCCCTCTAGCCACATACCAACGAAAATGCAGCGCTTATCAATGAAACTAACTTTCGGAATACACGATTATAGCACCAACTATATTCTCTTCATTTTCGTCCAGATAAAGCGTCCCAGTGTCAGCATTCTTCTTGAATACATAATTCCTCACCATCTGGGTCCGAGGTAAAGCTTTGAGCGCCAACACAAGATCTAAAATTCCGCCAGCTTTTATGCCAGACTCATTCATGGTCATGGTTCGAATACCAAGTTCCGACAGCAATTCTTCAGATGTGTATCGTCCTGCCTTTTCATTTAGCAGTATCGTCTCCTCAGCAGCAACGAATGTGGCAAACTCGCTAAGCCAGGGCGTATCGTCTGCGTTTTTGAGTAGCAACTTTATCTGTTTCTTGTTCATTTCAATACCTCTACGCCAGATCGAGTCCCCCGCATAAGCACTTCTCCTTCACCATATACGTCAGGAGACCATTCCCAGTTCCAATCTGCTCCCTTTGGCGGTGACCCAGCAGGGGCACGGAGAATCACCCCGCCCGGTCCGTCTTTGGATGCGTGATGCGCCGCAACTGATGGATTGTGGGTCCAAGAAGTAAATGGACTGTCCGCGCTGACGCCACCTGCATTATGCTCTGCAGCAGTAATGTTTCCGTTCCGATTACCGGGAACGACCTTACCCCTTCTTGCTGCTCCAATAGCTGGATGATTTGCACTGACTCCGCGATAGAGATACTTCGCGGGCTTTCCGGCTCGCAACCCCAATCTCACGCCAATCCCCGCTCCCGTCACAAACGGGGTCGCCAAGGCGATCAGATCGGCTGTAAGCGCCATCACGTTTTCTCGAGTACACCCTTCCACACCGATCATGACGAGATCATACGTGACAAAGCCTAGATCCAGGGCAGTATCGACAATCGCCTCCCCCGTCGGGTCCGTGTATCGCAACGGGTTCCCCATGACATAGCCATAGGTATTCAGCCCGCCCCTTAGCCCAATAGGATCACTCTGGATGTACCGACCCAGCGCCGGGTCGTAGTCGCGGAAGTAGTTGTAGGCGAGGCCGCTTTCAGGGTCGGCGAACTGGCCGGGAGAGCGCAGCGGGCTGACGCTGAAGCCGCCTTCGGCCACAGTCTGCCCGAAGGGCGTTTGGTCGCGCCACCACAGCACCTGGGCGTTGGCGTCTGTCATGGCCTGCGGCGTGCCGAGGTGGTCGCTGTGCAGGTAGGCGATGTCGCTGGCGCCGCCCGGACCGCCGACGAAGCGCACCGCGTCGGCCGCCACGCTGCCGCCCACGTTGGCCGCCAGATCCTGCTGCTGTGCGACCAGTCCCGCGAAGTGATCGAAGCCCGGACGGACAAGGCCGAAGCCTAGAAACCGTCCTCATTTCGCCTTGCGCTGCCAGCCCTTCGCGAAGCTTACCTTCTCCGCGCCGGTGAAGCGCCGCTGGCGTTCCAACTCCGCCTCCAGGCGCTCCAGGCGCGCGCGCGACAACTTCACCCTGGGCTCCAGCCACAGGCCCTTCACCTCCAGGGCGCCGCGCTCGCGCGCATGCTTCATGTCGATCCGCCCGATCAGCTTGTCGCCCTCCAGCAGCGGGAAGACGTAGTAGCCGTACCTGCGTTTGGCCGCCGGCACGAAGACCTCGATGCGGTAGTGGAAACCGAACAGGCGCTCCGTGCGCTTGCGGTCGCGGATCAGCGGATCGAAGGGGCTCAGCACGCGCAGGCGTTTCGGCGGCTCCGGCAGGTCGCAACAGGGATCGTCGTCGGCGAAGACGAAAGCCGCGCGCGGCTTGCCGCCGCCCGGGCCGTTTGGGTTGTTCTCGACGCGCACCTCTTCCAGCTCGTCGCCCTTGCGCGCCAGGCACCAGGCCTTGGCCTCTTCCGGCGTCACCAGGTCCCAGAAGGCGGCGATCTCGCCCGAGGTGGCGACGCCCAAACGATTGAGTGCTTCGCGGCAGGCCCAGTCGATGGTCTCGCTGTCGTGCGGCGCCGGCTTGCGATGCAATTCCGGAATCGTGCGTTCGGTGAGGTCGTAGACCTTCTGGAAGCCGTCGCGCGCGCAGACCGCCAGGTGGCCGCAGCGCCAGAGGTATTCCAGCGCCGTCTTCGAGGGATGCCAGTCCCACCAGCCGCCGTTGGTCTTGGGATTGCGCGCGTCGTCGTTGCCCAGCTCGCGCGCCAGCACGCGGCCGTTCGCCGCGACATGCTGCAGCACCGTCTCCAGTTCGCTCTCGAAGCTCTCGCCGTGCCAGTCGCGCCAACGTGCGCGCAGGCGTGCCTCCTCGCGGGCGAAGCGCATTTTCCAGTAGGGAAAGAAGCGGCTGGGGATGATCGCCGCGTCGTGGGTCCAGTTCTCGAAGAGGGCCCCCTCGCGCTCGTGCAGGCGGGCGAGCTGCTTGGGCCGGTAGGTCTGGTTGCGCGCGAAGGGGATCATGTGATGGGCGCGCTCGACGGTCTGGATCGAGTCGAGCTGCACGAAGCCGAGATGCTCAATCAGGTTGAGTAATTCGCCGTCGCCGAGCTTGCGGTGGGGCGGGAACGACAGCCCCTGGCGCTGCAAAAACAGCTTTCGGGCGGTCGAATTGTCGATTCTCCTCGGTAGCGTCACGGCTTATCTGTCGAACTTCGATTGCGGCGCCAACCGCCGCGGCGGCGCGGCTGGCACATGTGGCGGGTCATGCGCTGGGCCGGGTAGGCCGCGGTTTCCTTAATCATCTCAATGAGTTTGCCGCAGGCCCCGCCCGGCTGCGGGGCCTCCTCCAGGCGGTAGTCGGCGACCAGGCGCTGGGCGGCGCCGGCCGGGTCCCTGTCATCCCCA
>DAIQBR010000362.1:2741-4183 GCA_036781105.1 Kiloniellaceae bacterium | reverse complement strand
GACGTTGTTGATCGTGGTCGGACAGCCGTAGAGGCCGCAGGCCGCCGGGAACGGCGGCTTCAGGCGCGGCTGGCCCTTCTTGCCTTCCAGGCTCTCCAGCAGCGCGGTTTCCTCGCCGCAGATGTAGGCGCCGGCGCCGCGGTGCAGGTAGATGTCGTAGTCGTAGCCGCTGCCGCAGGCGTTCTTGCCGATCAGGCCGGCGTCATAGGCCTCGTCGATCGCCTTCTGGACCTGCGAGCCCTCGTGGAAGTACTCGCCGCGGATGTAGATGTAGCAGGCCGTGGCGCCCATCGCGAAGCCGGCGACCAGGCAGCCTTCCAGCAGGCGGTGCGGGTCGTTGCGCAGGATCTCGCGGTCCTTGCAGGAACCCGGCTCGGACTCGTCGGCGTTGACCACCAGGTAGGCCGGGCGGTTGCCGCGGTCCTTCGGCATGAAGGACCACTTCAGGCCGGTCGGGAAACCGGCGCCGCCGCGCCCGCGCAGGCCGGAGTCCTTGATCTTCGCGACGATGTCGTCGCGCCCCAGGTCCAGCAGCGCCTTGGTGTTGTCCCACACGCCGCGCCGTTTGGCGCCGGCCAGGTTCCAGTCGTCCTGGCCGTAGAGGTTGGTGAAGATGCGATCCCTGTCGTGCAGCATCTAGTCGTCCCCTCCCGGGTTCGCGGGAACGTTCTTCAGCGTCTGCGGGCCGCCTTCCGGCGCCGAGGCAAGACGCCCGGTCTGCGAGCCGACCTTGACCGCTTCGCCGGCACGCAGTTCGTCGATGATCTCGGCCATGCGCTCTGGCGTCAGGTCTTCGTAGTAGTGGTCGTTGATCTGCACCATCGGCGCGTTGGCGCAGGCGCCCAGGCATTCGACCTCGATGACCGAGAACAGGCCGTCCTCGCTGACCTCGCGCAGGCCGACGCCGAGCTTCTTCTTGCAGGCCTCGGTAATGCCGTCCGAGCCGCGCAGCCAGCACGGCGTGGTGCGGCAGACCTGGATGAAGTACTTGCCGACCGGCTTAGTGTTGAACATCGAGTAGAACGATGCGACCTCGTAGACACGGATCGGCGCGACCTCCAGGTAGGCGGCGACGTACTCGATGCATTCGGGTGACAGCCAGCCGCCGTTCTGGCGCTGCGCCAGGTCGAGCAGCGCGATGGTCGCGCTCGCCTTGCGGTCCGCCGGATAGCGCGCGCAGACCGTCTCGGCGCGCGTCTTGTTCTCCGGCGAGAAGCTGAAGCCCTCGGCCTGCGGCTCGGGGTAACTGGTGATCTTCATCGGTCGACTTCCCCGAACACGATGTCCATGGAGCCCAGGATGGCGACGCTGTCCGCCAGCATGTGGCCGCGGCACATGTAGTCCATCGCCGCCAGGTGCATGAAGCCCGGCGCGCGGATCTTGCAGCGGTAGGGCCGGTTGCTGCCGTCGGCCACCAGGTAGACCGCGAACTCGCCCTTGGG
>DAIQBR010000362.1:0-2716 GCA_036781105.1 Kiloniellaceae bacterium | reverse complement strand
TTGAAGTGATGGATCAGCGCTTCCATGGACTGTTTCATGTCGGCGCGCTTGGGCGGCGTGATCTTGTGGTCGGCGACCTGCACCGGGCCGCCCGGCATCTTCTCGATGCACTGCTTGATGATGTGCAGGCTCTGGCGCATCTCCTCGACGCGGCAGAGATAGCGGTCGAAGCAGTCGCCGTTCTTGCCGACGGGAATGTCGAACTCGACCTCCTCGTAGGTGTCGTAGGGCTGCGACTTACGCAGGTCCCAGGGCACGCCGGAGCCGCGCAGCATGGGGCCGGAGAAGCCCCAGTCGTTCGCTTCCTGCGCGCTGACCACGCCGATGTCGACGGTGCGCTGGCGGAAGATGCGGTTCTCGGTGAGCAGGCCTTCCATGTCGTCGATGACCTTGGGGAAGGTCTCGCAGAAGCGCCCGATGTCGTCCAGCAGGCCGGCCGGCAGGTCCTGGTGCACGCCGCCGGGCCGGAAGTAGGCCGCGTGGAGCCGCGCGCCGCAGGCGCGCTCGTAGAACTCCATCAGCTTCTCGCGCTCCTCGAAGCCCCACAGGATGGGCGTCATGGCGCCGACGTCGATGGCAAAGGTGGTGATGTTCAGCAGGTGATTGAGGATGCGCCCGATCTCGCAGTACAGCACGCGGATGTACTGGCCGCGCTTGGGCACCTCGATGCCGAGCAGACGCTCCACCGCCAGGGCGAAGGCGTGCTCCTGGTTCATCGGCGCCACGTAGTCCAGGCGGTCGAAATAGGGCACCGCCTGCAGGTAGGTCTTGTACTCGATCAGCTTCTCGGTGCCGCGGTGCAGCAGCCCGATGTGCGGGTCGGCGCGCTCGATCACCTCGCCGTCCATTTCCAGCACCAGGCGCAGCACCCCGTGGGCCGCCGGATGCTGCGGCCCGAAGTTGAGCGTCAGCGGCTTGATCTGCACCTCGGCCATCAGGCGCCTCCCCCGGCTTTGGCTTCCGGCTTGGCTTCGCCCTCCGCCTTCTCGTCACCCGGCAGGCGCAGCATGCCTTCCCAGGGGCTCATGAAGTCGAAGCGGCGGAACTCCTGCGGCAGCGTCACCGGCTCGTAGACCACCCGCTTCTGCTCCTCGTCGTAGCGCACTTCCTTGAAACCGGTCAGCGGGAAGTCCTTGCGCAGGGGATGCCCCTCGAAGCCGTAGTCGGTGAGAATGCGGCGCAGGTCCGGATGGTCGGAAAAGAAGATGCCGAACATGTCCCAGGCCTCACGCTCCAGCCAGATGGCCGAGGAGAACACGCCCGCCACCGAGGCCACCGGGGTACGCTCGTCGGTGGTCAGCTTCACGCGGACGCGCTGGTTCAGCTTCAGGGACAGCAGGTTGTAGACCACCTCGAAGCGCTCGGCCTGGTCGGGATGGTCCACCGCGGTGAGGTCGACCAGCTGCTTGAACTGACAGTTCTGGTCGTCACGCAGGAAAGTGAGCACCTTGATCAGCGCGTCGCGCCGGATCACCAGGTTCAGCTGATCGTAGACCACCTCGACAGCCAGCAGGTCGTCGCCGGCAGCGGCTTCCAGGTAGTCGCCAAGATCGCGCAACGCTTCGTTCATCGGGTTTCCGCTTGTCCCCGGAGCCTTGGTGGCAAGCGATCAACGCGCAAGAGTCGCGCTCCGCTTGATCTTCTTCTGCAGTTGGATGAGGCCGTAGAGCAACGCCTCGGCCGTCGGCGGGCAGCCGGGCACGTAGATGTCGACCGGCACGATGCGGTCGCAGCCGCGCACCACCGAATAGGAATAGTGGTAGTAGCCGCCGCCGTTGGCGCAGGAGCCCATGGAGACCACCCAGCGCGGCTCCGGCATCTGGTCGTAGACCTTGCGCAGGGCCGGCGCCATCTTGTTGGTCAGGGTGCCGGCGACGATCATCACGTCGGACTGCCGGGGGCTGGGCCGGAACACCATGCCGAAGCGGTCGATGTCGTAGCGGCTGCAGGCGGTGTGCATCATCTCCACCGCGCAGCAGGCCAGCCCGAAGGTCATCGGCCACAGCGAGCCGGACTGCGCCCAGGCCGCCAGCTTGTCCATCTGCGCGAGGACGAAGCCCTTGTCGGAGATCTCCTGCGCGACGAGGTCCATCACCGCGTCCTGCTGCGCGCCCGGAGGCAGCGGCGCGCCGGAGCGTCCCAGGCTGTCTACTCCCATTCGAGAGCTCCCTTTTTCCACTCGTACACGAAGCCGATGGTCAGGATCCCGAGGAAGATCATCATCGACCAGAAGCCGAAGACGCCGATGTCGCCCAGGGCCACGGCCCAGGGGAACAGAAAGGCCACCTCGAGGTCGAAGATGATGAACAGGATGGCGACGAGGTAGAAGCGGACGTCGAAGCGGCTGCGGGCGTCGTCGAAGGCCTCGAAACCGCATTCGTAGGCGGAGACCTTCTCGGAGTCGGGGCGCTGGCGCGCAACGATGTAGGAAGCGGCCACGATGACCACCGAGAGCCCGACCGCAATGCCGAGGAAGATGAGTATCGGCAAATACTCGGCCAGCAGGGCATCCATTCGCTACTCTCCTAACCCGCCTTGGTGGCGTGTTGTTTGGACCGGTCCGAACAAGCGACAATCAAACGCCGGACCGCGTGCGTTTACTGCCGCAGGACATGGTGCATTGCAAGATCAATCATCGCCACAAGCCCATGAGAACGCATTGTTCTGCAATATAGAGCGGGAGAAATTGGCGGGAAAGCGCCAATCCCGGCGGGGC
>DAIQBR010000361.1:3485-4185 GCA_036781105.1 Kiloniellaceae bacterium | reverse complement strand
CTCCTGCGCCTCCTTGGGGCTCAGCAGGTGCATCTCCAGGCCGAAGGAATGCGCCGTGGTGGCCTGGCGCTTCACTTCCGTCCAGCGCTGCTCGTTGCAGGCGAGGCGCAGGCCGCCGTTCATCTTCCAGCCGGTGGCAAGCCCCGTCTCCGCCTCCAGGGTGTCATAGAGCTTCACAGAATTGCCGAGCAGCTGGGTGATGTTGGCGTTCGAGCGCAGTTGGCCGACCAGCCCCGCGGCGTGGAAGGTGGTGCCGGAGGTCAGCTTGTGGCGCTCGATGACCACCGTGTCGGTCCAGCCGAGCTTGCCGAGGTGGTAGGCGGTGGCGCAGCCGACGATGCCGCCGCCGATGACCACGGCCTTCGCCGTAGATGGTAACTCTGCCATGTAAGTCCTTAGCTTTGAAGAAACTCTTTCACCGCGCCTTGGAAGCGCGTCAGGTTGTCGGCCGTGTAGGCCGCGTAGTCGAAGTCGATGTCGGAATGGATCTCGGAGACCATGGACCACAGGGTCTCGCGCAGCAGCGAGGCGCACTTCATGGCCTGGTAGCGCCGCCGCAGGGCGTCGTCGACCGGGCGCTCGAAGTAGGTCTCCAGCAGCCAGGTTTCCTGCTCGGCGGTGAGCTCGTTGTTGGAGGCCAGCCCGCCGAGGTCGAAGAGCGGCGAGTTGAAGCCGGCGTAGTCCCAGTCGATGAGCGACA
>DAIQBR010000361.1:3154-3475 GCA_036781105.1 Kiloniellaceae bacterium | reverse complement strand
GTTGGCCGGCAGCAAGTCATTGTGCCCAAAGACAATTTCAACCGGCCCCACGGCCTGCTCCAGCTTGCCGGCCAGCTCGGTCAGGGCCGGCAGCAGCGAGGCGTGGGGGCTCTTGCTCTCCTTCAGGGTCCAGCCGTAGTCGCGGATGACGTGGAACACCCAGAAGGCCAGGGCGGCGCCGCGCAGGTACTTCGGCAGCTCGCGGTGGCAGCGGATGACCAGGGGCAGCGCCTGCTCCAGGATCTCGGGCCGGCGGATGAGGGGGCGGCGGCCTCGCTCCATGACGGCGCGGGTCTGCCCGATGCGGGGAAAATTTCCAAC
>DAIQBR010000361.1:2868-3131 GCA_036781105.1 Kiloniellaceae bacterium | reverse complement strand
GGCCTCGGCCGCCGCGCGGCTGGCGGCCAGCTCGTTGAAGCGCTTCACCTGGTGGATCGGGATGTCGTCGCCGACGCGCACCACGTAGCGCCGCCCGGCGTCCTCGACCAGGAAATTCACGTTGGTAATACCGCCACTTAGCGGCTGCGGATCGACCTGGCCCTGCCACAGTTTCAGGGAGGCGGCCTTGCTGCGGGGGTGTGTCATGTCAGCGCCCTCCCTGGGCGGCGAGGCCCAGACGCGTACGGGCGCGCGCGGCCCCG
>DAIQBR010000361.1:795-2827 GCA_036781105.1 Kiloniellaceae bacterium | reverse complement strand
GCCGGCGACGATGCCGCGCCCGGTGTCAGCTTTTGTGAGCGCGATGTAGACCTCCTGGCCCAGGTCGCGGGTGCCGACCAGCGCGGTGATCACCAGCATGGAGAGCGCCAGCATGATGGTCTGGTTCACCCCCAGCATGATCTCCGGCAGGGCCAGCGGCAGCTTGATGCGCCACAGCAGCTGCCGGCGCGTGCAGCCGGAAACCGTACCTGCTTCAATGAGTTGCGGGTCGATGGCGCGGATGCCGTGGGCGGTGTAGCGCACGGCGGGCGCCAGGGCATAGAACACCACGGCGATCATCGCCGAGAAGTCGCCGACGCGGAACAGCATGACCACGGGGATCAGGTAGACGAAGCTGGGCAGCGTCTGCAGGGTGTCGATGAAGCCGCCGACGACGCGCCCGGCGCGCTGGTTCTGGGCCGCCAGGATGCCCAAGGGGATGCCGATCACCGCGGCGATCAGCACCGAGACGCCACAGAGATAGAGCGTCACCATGGCGTCTTCCCAGAGGCCGTTCACCAGGATGAAGCCGGACAGCGCGAAGCAGAGCAACGCCAGTTTCCAGCGCCCGAGCTGCCAGCCGGCCAGGGTCACCAGCAGGATGAACCACGGCCAGGGCACGCCCAGCAGGAAGCGCTTCACCGGGATCAGCAGGTTCAGCAGCATGAAGGTCTTCACCGCCTCGAGCTGGTCGAAGAAGTTGACGTTGATGCTGCGCACCAGGTCTTCCCAGAACGGCCCGGTGGTGATCTGCGCGGCGGCCGGATAGCTCTGCAGCAAGGGCAGAACCAAACCGAACAGCCCGGTCACCAGGATTACCGCCACTGTCGTCAGGGTATAGGGGTGACGCTTCGCGAAGCTGCGCGGGGTCTCCACGTGCTGCGGCGGCGGCTTGGTCACGAAGGCCTGGCTGAGGCGGTCCAGCGCGATGGCCAGCACGACGATGGCGACGCCGGCTTCCAGCCCGCCGCCGATGTCGAGGCGGCGCAGCGAGGTGAGCACGTCGTAGCCGAGGCCGCCGGCGCCGATCATCGAGGCGATGATCACCATGTTCAGCGACAGCATGATGACCTGGTTCACGCCGACCATGAGGCCGGGCGTCGCCGCCGGCACCATGATGCGCCAGGTCATCTGCCGCGGGGTGCAGCCGACCATGCGGCCGAACTCGCGGATCTCCGCCGGCACCGAGCGCAGCGCCAGGGTGGTGACGCGCACCATGGGCGGCATGGCGTAGACCAGGGTGGCGACCAGCGCGGAGACCGGACCGAAGCCGAAGAGAAAGAGGATCGGCACCAGATAGGCGAAGACCGGCACCGTCTGCATGAGGTCCAGCACCGGCGTCAGCACACGGTCGAACCAGCGCCATCGGTAGGCGGCGATGCCGAGCAGCAGGCCGCCGGCGACCCCCAGCGGCACGGCGATGACGATCGAGGCCAGGGTGACCATGGCACTGTCCCACTGCCCGAAGACGGCGAGATAGAGGAAGCAGAGGCCGACGAAGACGGCGAGGCGCAGGCTCTTGGCGTAGTGCCCGATGGCGGCGACCACGAAGATCACGGCGATCCAGCTGAGCGGCGGCAGCCACTCAACCGCCTCGTTGCCGAGGCCCTGCACGAAACCGTCCACCAGCAGCGCGCGGGCCAGCTCGTAGGGCTGCTCCAGCAGCCAGGCGATGCCGCGGGTCAGGTCGGTGAAGCTGAAGAGGCCGAAATGGGCGTCCTCCACCAGCCAGGCCATGAAGGCGCTGATGTCGTCCTTCACCGGCAAGCGGATCTCGCGCGGCACCTTGGTCAGCCAGCGCGCATCGAGCAGCTTCGTGAGATCGCGGCTGGTCTGCGAGAGGACGACGGTGGCCAGGCCCAGCAGCAGCCACGCCAGGGCGCCGGGCGACAGCGGCAGGCCCGCGGGCTTCACGGCCGACATCCTCATCGCCCGCGGTCCCGGCCGATCAGCGTGTCGATCACGGCGCGGCGGTCGAGGCTGCCGATCACGCCGCCGTCGCCGTCGACCACGGCGAAGGGCAGGTCCGCGG
>DAIQBR010000361.1:0-705 GCA_036781105.1 Kiloniellaceae bacterium | reverse complement strand
CACGGTCAGCACCTTTGCGCGCGGAATGTGGCGGGTGAATTCGGCGACGTAGGCATCGGCCGGCGCCAGGACCAGGCGCTCCGGCGTGTCGATCTGAATCACCGCGCCGTCCTTCATGATGGCGATGCGGTCGGCAAGGCGGATCGCCTCGTCGAAGTCGTGGGTGATGAAGACGATGGTCTTGCGCAGCACCGACTGCAGGCGCAGGAACTCGTCCTGCATCTCGCGGCGGATCAGCGGGTCGAGCGCCGAGAAGGGCTCATCGAGGAACCAGATCTCCGGCTCCACCGCCAGCGAACGGGCAATGCCGACACGCTGCTGCTGGCCGCCGGAAAGCTCGCGCGGATAGTAGGCCTCGCGGCCCTCCAGACCCACCAGTTCGATGATCTCGCGGGCGCGCGCCTCGCGGATGGCGCGCTCGATGCCCTGCACCTCCAGCGGAAAGGCAACATTCTGCAGCACCGTCAGGTGCGGCAGCAACGCGAAGTGCTGGAACACCATGCCCATCTTGTGGCGGCGGATCTGGATCATCTCGCGCTCGCTGGCGCGCAGCAGGTCGCTGCCTTCGAAGAGAATCTCGCCGGCGGTCGGTTCGATGAGGCGCGACAGACAGCGCACCAGGGTCGACTTGCCGGAACCGGAAAGCCCCATGATGACGAAGATCTCGCCCTCGCGAACCTCGATGTTCGCCTTGCGCACCGCGCC
>DAIQBR010000360.1:0-4185 GCA_036781105.1 Kiloniellaceae bacterium | reverse complement strand
AGGGTTATCTGCTCGGCCGCCCCGCGCCGCAGCCGGTCTTCGCAACGCCCGTCACCAGCCGGCGCACGACCTGAGGCCCCGGCCGGGCCGCATGCCGCGGCGGCGCAGGGGCGGCCGGCCCTCTACCCCAGGTTATGCTGTGCCGCTTGATTGGTCGCCTGCGGCTCCCCATCTATGTCTTGGCGGCGCCGCGAACCGGGCCGCTGGCGGATGCAGCGCCTGCCGGGGCTGCGCTCCGTGCCATTGAGGATCGCCTTGCTCATCCAGGAGGAGGCCGCAGATACATGACGCGACTTTCGCTATTCAACAGCCCGCTCCTGCTCGGCTTCGAGCAGTTCGAGCAGGCCATCGACCGAATCTCCAAGACTGCTGACGGCTACCCGCCCTACAACGTCGAACAGATCGGCGAGAACCGCCTGCGCATCACCCTGGCCGTGGCCGGCTTCACCGAGGCGGATCTCTCGGTGCAGATCGAGGACCGCCAGCTTGTGATCCGCGGCAAGCAGGTCGACGACCAGGACCGGATCTATCTGCACCGCGGCATCGCGGCGCGGCAGTTCCAGCGCAGCTTCGTGCTGGCCGAGGGCATCGAGATCACCGGCGCCGCGCTGGAGCGCGGCCTGCTGCACGTCGATCTCGAACGCCGGGCCCTTGAGCCGGAAGTGCGTACCATCAAGATCACGACCGAGAACGGCGGCCGCGAACCGGACAAAGTCGACCCCGCTGCGGTCGAGGCAGGCAAGCACCCCGAACATGAGGTGGAGGGATAGTCATGAACCAGCAGGTTACCATCCGCGAGCTCTCGCCGCAGGACTTCCTGATGCTCGGCATCAACGACGTCGCCTACGTGAAGAAGGAGCGGCGCGAGGAACGCGACGTTTTCACGATCCACTCCGCCGATGGTAATGCCATCACCGCGATGGAGAGCCACGACATCGCCTTTGCAGCGGTGCGCCAGAACGGCATGGAGCCGCTCAGCGTGCACTGATCCGTTGCCAAAGAAGTGCCGTCGCCGCCGTTGCGCGGCGGCGTCAAAGCTCAAGGGCCGCCTCCCCGGGGAAGCGGCCCTTTGCTTTGCTGCCTGCCTGCCGCCGGCTTTCAGGCCGCGTGGCTGGCCTGACTCTGCGTGAGCAGGGCGTAGATCGCTTCGGCGCTGTCGGTGCCGCGCAGCTTCTCGCAGACCGAGCGGTCGCGGAACAGGCGTGACACCCGCGCCAGCGCCTTCAGGTGGTCCGCGCCCGCGGTCTCCGGCGCCAGCAGCACGAAGATGAGGTCGACGGGATGCTCGTCGATGGCATCGAAGTCGATCGGCGTCTCCAGCCGGGCGAAGAGCCCGTACAGGCGGTCCAGCTCCGGCAGCTTGCCGTGCGGGATGCCGATGCCGTGGCCGACGCCCGTGGTGCCCAGGCGCTCGCGCTCCATGAGGACCTCGAACAGGGCCCGCTCGGGCTGCCCGGTCACTTCGGCGGCCTTCTTGGCCAGTTCCTGGAGAGCTTGCTTCTTGCTGGTGACGCGAAGGTTCGCGACCACGCTCTCAGGCAGGATCAGATCAGAAATATCCATCAGCAACTCTTTGTCCCCAGCCGGTCATTCGCCGCGGTTTCCCCGCGGGTCGAGCCAGCCGATGTTTCCGTCGCTCCTCTGGTAGATCATGTTCAGGCCGCCATGGGCGCTGTTGCGAAACATCATCGCCGGCAGGTTTCCCAGATCCATGCGCATGACAGCTTCACTGACCGTGAGCGTCGGAATCTCCGTTGTCATTTCCGCAACTACGGCCGGCTGTCCGTCCGCGTTGCCCTCATCCTCAATCTCGTCTGCCCGCTCGCCAGCCAGAATGTACTGCTGGGCGGGCAGGGATGCCGCCTCGGCGGCCTTGCTGTTGTTGTGATCCCGCAGGCGACGCTTGTAGCGGCGCAGTCTCTTCGACAGACGGTCGGCCGCTCCGTCGAAGGCGGGATAAGGCTCATTCGCCTCCCCTTGGGCCTCGAGCTGGATGCCTCGACCCACATGCGCCGAGATGACGGCGCGATACAGATGAGCGTCTCGCGAAAGCGTTACCGTGACCTCCAGCGCATCCCCGAAGTACTTGTCGAGAATTCGAGAAAGGCTGTCATCTACGTGCGTTCGCAGCGCGTCACCGACGTCCAGCTGCTTTCCTTTAACGGAGAGCTGCATAATCGCTTTTGTGGATTGAAACGAGGTGGCTTACCACCTTCCCAGCATGCCCTATAGCCAGGGCGGGCGCAACATAGAGACGGCCTCAGGGGAAGTCAATAGACTGTCTGTAAAGGTTAACAGAGTGTTAAAGGTGATTGATAAATCAGCAAAAACAGCCTCTTAGGCTTGGCTGACCAGCATCGCTTTCTCGCGCCGGCGCTGGACCGAGGAGGGGATCCGCATGGCCTCGCGGTATTTGGCCACCGTGCGCCGCGCAATGTCCACGCCGTCCTTGCGCAGCAGCTCCACAATGGTGTCGTCGGACAGGATGTCCTTGCTGTTTTCGGCATCGATCAGCAGGCGGATGCGGTGGCGCACGGCCTCGGCCGAGTGCGCTGTGCCGTTGGCGCCGGCGATCGAGGCGGTGAAAAAATATTTCAGCTCGAAGGTGCCGCGCGGGGTGGCGATGTACTTGTTCGAGGTCACCCGACTGACCGTCGACTCGTGCATTTCGATCTCGCCGGCGATGTCGCGCAGTGTCAGCGGTTTCATCTGTTCGACGCCCTGGCGGAAGAAGGCGTCCTGCTGGCGGACGATCTCGCTGGCCACCTTGAGGATGGTCGTGGCGCGCTGGTGCAGCGCCTTGACCAGCCAGTTCGCCGACTGCAGGCGTTCGTTCAGGTATTCGCGTTCTTTCTTTGAGCGCACTTTCGTCGAGACCTGGGTGAAGTAGGCGTTGTTCACCAGCACCCGCGGCACGGTCTCGCTGTTCAGTTCGACGATCCAGCCGCCCTGGCGGTCCGGGCGCATCAGCACGTCGGGTACCACCGGCTGTGCCACCTCGCCTTCGAAGGAGAGCGCCGGGCGCGGGTCGAGCGCCTTGATTTCGGCGATCATGTCGATGAGGTCTTCCTGGTCGACGCCGCACAGCTTGCGCAGCCGGGCGTGTTCGCCGCGGGCCAGCAGCTCCAGGTTCTCGACCAGCGCCTGCATGGCCGGGTCGTAGCGGTCGCGCTCCCTCAGCTGCAGCGCCAGGCACTCGGCCAGCGAGCGTGCGAAGATGCCGGTGGGCTCAAAGCTCTGCAGCACCGTCAGCACTGCCTCGAGGCGGGCGGGCGGGCAGCCGAGCTGTTCGGCCAGGTCGCCCAAGTCGCCGGACAGGTAGCCGCTGTCGTCCAGCTGGTCGATCAGGCAGGCGCCGATCGCGCGTTCGGTCGGGTCGGAGACCGAGAGCTGGAGCTGTTCCGTCAGATGCTGGCGCAGGGTGACGGAGTCGGACAGGCGCTGCTCCAGGGAGAACTCGCTGTCGTCACCGCTGCCGGCCGCGCCGCGCGTCGAAAAGGCCGGCTCGCTGCCCGGGCCTTCGCCGGCGCCGTTGCCGGTGTAGAGATTCTCGAAGTCGGTATCCAGGGGCGCCTCGGCGGCGTCCGGCAGCTGCTCGCTGGTCGAGCGTTCCAGGGTGTCGGGCCCCTCCGCCGGGGCCTCCAGGGAGTCGGCGCCGCCTTCGCCTTCTGCGAAAGAATCGGAAGTGTCCGCCTGCTGGTCCACCGAAGGGCCCTCCAGCAGGCTGTCGTTGGCGCCCTCGTCGCGGTCGAGCAGGGGGTTCTGCTCGAGCTCTCGGTCAATTTCCGCCGCCAGTTCCAGGTTGGAAAGCTGCAGCAGTTTGATGGCCTGCTGCAGCTGCGGCGTCATGACCAGAGATTGGCGCTGGCGCAGTTCCAATCTTTGTGTCGCCGCCATATCGCTTAACCTTTTAGAGGCTAAACCTTTCACCCAGGTAAACGCGGCGGACGTCCTCGTGGGCGACGATCTCGTCCGGGGCGCCTTCCATCAGCACGACGCCGTCGTGGATGATGTAGGCGCGGTCGACGATCTCCAGGGTCTCACGCACGTTGTGGTCGGTGATCAGCACGCCGATGCCGCGGTCCTTCAGGTGCGAGACCAGGTCGCGGATGTCGCCGACGGCGATCGGGTCGATGCCGGCCAGCGGCTCGTCGAGCAGGATGAAGTTGGGGTTCGAGGCCAGCG
>DAIQBR010000359.1:4003-4210 GCA_036781105.1 Kiloniellaceae bacterium | reverse complement strand
GGCGGGCCGCCGCCTAACCCGCTCATAGGCCTGCGAATTTTCCGATTCGCCCAACCGCCGCCATGCTAGCGCGGCGGCGGGCCGGAGAGAACTTCAGCGCAGGGGCTATGACCTTCAAAGAAACCCGAATAAACTTGCCCGCACAATAAGGAAGCACGGGGGAAACCCCCGGGGGGAGACGATGTCGCTGCTGGAGAACATCCGGGT
>DAIQBR010000359.1:0-3993 GCA_036781105.1 Kiloniellaceae bacterium | reverse complement strand
CGAATAAACTTCCGGGGGCAATCAAGGAGTCGGCCGGGAGGCCGGGATCATGTCGCTGCTGGAGAACATGCGGGTCTTCGTGCGGGTGGTGGAGCAGGACTCCATGTCGGCGGCCGGGCGCCTGCTGCGGCTGTCGCCGGCGGTGGTGAGCCACCGCATCCAGTCGCTGGAAAGCCACCTGGGGGTGCGCCTGCTGAACCGCACGACGCGGCGGGTGCAGCCGACCGAGCAGGGCCTCGCCTTCTACCAGGCGGCGCAGGAGGTGCTGGCGGCGGTGGAGCGCGCCGAGACCGTGGTGGCCGGCGCCGGCGGCCAGCCGCAGGGCGCCCTGCGCGTCACCGCACCGCTGGGCTTCGCGCGACGGGTGCTGGCGCCTCTTGTCCCCGAGTTCCAGCAGGCGCATCCCAAGGTGACGCTGCAACTGCGCTGCTCCGAGCACATCGTCGACCTGCTGAACGAGTCGGTCGACGTGGCGCTGCGCATGGGCATCCTCACCGACTCCTCGCTGATCGCGCGCAAGATCGTCGACTGCGAGCGCCTGCTCTGCGCCGCGCCTTCCTATCTTTCGGAACGCGGCACGCCGCAGACGCCGGAAGACCTGCTGGCGCACAACTGCCTGCTGCTGCGGTTTCCCGGCTCGCAGCAGTTCCGCTGGACGCTGCAGACGCCCGAGGGCCCGCAGACCCTCTCGGTGCAGGGCGGCTTCGACGCCGACGACGGCGACCTGCTGACGACCTGGGCGCTCAACGGCCAAGGCATCGTGCTGAAGCCGCTATGGGAGGTCGCGGAGTACGTGAAGGACGGAAGGCTGGTGCCGGTACTGGCAGACTGTCCGCCCGAGCCGGTGACATTGAGTGTCCTCTACCCGCACCGCCGCCTGCTGCCCGCCCGCGTGAAAGCCTTCGCCGACTTCGCGGTGACGCGATTCGCCGAGGAGATCGACAAGCGGGTGGCGGGGCTGACGGTGAAAGACCTGGCGGGCGCGGCGAAAGCACCACGCAAGAAGGCGAAGGCGCGACGGCACAGGTAGCGGGCGCCGTGGTAGGGCGCTTAAGAACTGTGATCGGCGATGAAGGCGGCGATGGCCGCGACCACCTCGTCCTCGATGCCGAAGAAGGTGTGGTGGGTCCGCGTGCCGCAGGGGTCGCGCCCGACGTTGCGGCCGCCGGAGAAGGTTTTCACTTCGGCCGCCGGCGCGCCGCCGGCCGCGGCGACGATCCTGTGCGCGCCCTGCGGCGGCGTAGTCCTGCAGGCATCTTGCTCATGCACCACCGCCAGCAGCGGCACCGAAAGCACCTGCAGCGGGAAGGAATAGACCGGCCGGCCGCGCGGACTGGCCGTCGAGCTGGACAGCAGGACGACGCCGGCGACCCTGTCCGGGCGCTGCACCGCATACCAGGCGGCCGAGCGGGTGCCCAGGCTGATGCCGAGAACCCAGACCGGCAGGCCGCTACGCGCCCGCAGCGCGGCAATCACCGCGTCGATGTCGGCGAGGTGGTCATCCGTCAGGCGGAAGTCGGGGTGCATGCCGCCCCTGAAGCCGCGCTGGTCGGAGGGCGCGTCGACCAGCGCCGTGGCGATGCCCCTGGCGCCGAAACGATCATGGGCGAGATGCGCGAAGCCGGACGATCCCTTTTTGAATTTTCCGCCGCCGCCCTCGAACAGCAGGAGGAGGGCGATGGCGTCCTCGGCCTCGCGCAGATCGACGGTCACCGTGACGCCCGGGCGGGTGGCGAGTTGCAGGCGCTCGGCCAGGGCGCTCGAGGCGGTAACCGGCGCCAGCAGGGCGGTGAGCGCGGCAAGCCCCACCAGGAGCGCCCGCCCCCTCACTTCGCCAGGGTCCAGGGCAGCGCCTGCCCGTCTCTCGGGCGCACGGCGGTAAGCGTTGTGCCGGACTTCACGATGCGCGGGCAGGCGCGCTGCCCCTGGGCGAATTTCGCCACCTGCAGACAGAAGAGATGCTCCCCGGTCCACCAGCGGCCGGCCAGGCTCTGCGCCGCCGCGCCGTCCTCGCCGCCGAAGGTATAGGTCAGGGTTCCGTCGGCATTGAGGCGGATGGTGAAAGGCCGCTCATCGAGGTTGCGCGCGCCGGAGATGGTGACGCCGGCCATGAGCGACTCGATCTCGCCGGCCGAAAGCGAGTCGGTGGTCACGCTCTCGGGGAACGACGACAGCGGCCGCGGCGCGGTCCCCGGCAAGACCCAGGCCCAGATGGCCGCCGCGGCCAGCGCGATGGCAAAGGCCGCTGCCGCAGTGGCCAGCGGCGAGCGCCAGAGCGGCCGGCCCGCAGAGGGCGCGCCTTTCGCCGCCATCGTCACCGGCGCCGAGGTGATGCTGAAAGCGGCGACCGGTTCGGGGATGTTCTTCACCTGCTGCGGCCCGAGATCCTGGAAGCCGACCGAGAGCTTGTTCTTCACCTGCTCGAAGGTGCTGCCCGAGATGCAGACGCCGCCGGGCTGCGCCAGGCCTTCGAGGCGCGCGGCGACGTTCACGCCGTCGCCCAGCAGGTCGTCGCCCTCGACGAAGACGTCGCCGATGTTGATGCCGATGCGCAGCAGCAGGCGGCGCGCTTCCACCAGCTCCGCGTTGCGCAGGCGCAGCTCGTCCTGCACGGCGATGGCGCAGCGCACCGCCTCGACCGCCGAGCCGAACTCGGCGAGCACCGAGTCGCCGCCGGTGTTGAAGATGCGTCCGTCGTGGCGCGCGATCAGCCGGTCGATGACCTCGCGGTGCGCATGCAGGGTGCGAAGAGTCGCCTCCTCGTCCTCGGCCATGAGACGGCTGTAGCCGACGACATCGGCGGCAAGGATCGTCGCCAGACGGCGCCGGGGGTGAGTGCTCTCCATCTTCGGCCCCTTCCCTTAAAGGCGACGGTACACCTCACGGTTCCATTATGACCCCTTCTCGAAACGAAGGAAGACCAAAGAAAAAGCGCGTGCCGGCTAGCCCGGAAAGGCGTAGCGGCAGGCGTTGCAGAAGCGGTTGGACGCGGGATTGCCGTGGCCGCACTGGTGGCAGTATTTCACCGCCGGCGCGGCCTGCACGTCGGGTTGCGGCTGGGGCTTTTGCTTCGCTTGGGGTTTGCGCTTCGCTTCCGGGGCGGCTTTCGCAGCGCCCGGGGCCTTGCCGGCGCCGAGCAGTTCCAGCGCAGCGAGCAGCGCACCGGCATCGACGTAGCGGTCCTCGGCGTTGTGGCTGACGCAGACCTTGATGATGTCGATCAAGGGCTCCGGCGCCTCGAGGTGGCGCAGGTACTGCTCCCAGGGGCCGAGCATGGGATCGGTCACGTCGCCGACCAGCAGCTGGTAGCCGATGACCCCGAGGGCGTAGACGTCGTCGCGCGGATCGGGCTCGGCCGCCGCGTCGCGCCTGATGTAGCTGTAGACCGGCGTCGCGGCGTGGCGCAGCGGCAGGTCGTCGGCCGCCCAGGCAGCTGACGATGGCGCGACCGGGGGCGCCTTGGCGGAGGCTTCGCCGAGGCCGCTGCGCGCCACCGCCATGCCGATGCCGAAGTCGCCGACCTTCACGCGGCCCTGGCGGGTGATCAGCAGGTTGGCCGGCTTCAGGTCGCGGTGCACGATGTCGCGTTCGTGCGCCAGGGCGACGGCACGGGCGACCATCTTCAGGATCGAGACGACCTCGCGCGCCGGCGGGCGCTCGCCCTGGAAGCTGTCGATCCAGCCGCAGAGGTTGCCGCCGTCGATGTACTCGTAGATGAGGAAAGGCGGATCGGCGCTGTAGGCGGTGCCGAGCAGGCGCACGATGTCCTTGTCGCCGGCCAGCGCGATCTCGCGCTTCAGGCCGGGCAGCAGCGCGGGTTCGGTGCAGAACTTCAGCGCCACCGGCGGCTGGCCCTTCAGCTCGGTGTGGCTGGCCTTCCAGACCTCGGCGAAGCCGCCCTGGCCGAGCAGCGCCTCCAGGCGGTAGTCGTGGCCGGCGAGCTTCTCGCCGGGCTGGAAGCGCGGCGTGCGCGCCGGCAGGAGGCGCTCGACC
>DAIQBR010000358.1:1318-4219 GCA_036781105.1 Kiloniellaceae bacterium | reverse complement strand
GCCAGCTCTATGCCGAGGGCAAGGTCGGGCGCGAGGAACTGCTGGAGCCGGACCCGCGCTCCTACCACGGGCCGGGGACCTGCACCTTCTACGGCACCGCCAATTCCAACCAGATGCTGATGGAGATCATGGGGCTGCACCTGCCGGGCGCCTCCTTCGTCAATCCCAACACGCCGCTGCGCGACGCGCTGACGGCGGAGGCGACGAAGCGCGCCCTCGCCATCACCGCCCTGGGCAACGCCTACACGCCGGTCGGCGAGATGATCGACGAGCGCGCGGTGGTGAACGGCGTGGTCGGCCTGCACGCCACCGGCGGCTCGACCAACCACACGATGCATCTGGTCGCCATGGCCGCGGCGGCGGGCATCAAGCTGACCTGGGACGACATCTCGGACCTCTCCGACGTGGTGCCGCTGCTCGCCCGCATCTATCCCAACGGCCTGGCCGACGTGAACCACTTCCACGCCGCCGGCGGCATGGGCACGCTGATCTCCGAACTGCTGGACGGCGGGCTGCTGCATGAAGATGTCATGACGGTCTGGGGTCCCGGCCTCGGCAACTACCGCCAGGAGCCGAAGCTGACCCACGACGGCACCGTGGTGTGGGAGCCGGCGGCGAAGCAGAGTCACGACGTGATGGTGCTGGCACCGCTCGCCGAGCCCTTCTCGCCCGACGGCGGCCTGAAGATGCTGACGGGCGATCTCGGCCGCGCCGTCATCAAGGTCTCGGCGGTGAAGCCGGAGCGCCACGTCATCGAGGCGCCGGCGGTGATCTTCCATTCGCAGGACGACCTCATGGCCGCCTTCAAGGCGGGCGAGTTGGAGAAGGACTTCGTCGCCGTGGTGCGCTTCCAGGGCCCGCGGGCCATCGGCATGCCCGAGCTGCACAAGCTGACGCCGCCGCTGGGCGTGCTGCAGGACCGCGGCTTCAAGGTCGCGCTGGTGACCGACGGGCGCATGTCCGGCGCCTCGGGCAAGGTGCCGGCGGCGATCCACGTGACGCCGGAGGCGGCGACCGGCGGGCCGATCGCCAAGCTGCGTGACGGCGACATCGTGCGCCTGGACGCCACGGCGGGTACACTGACGGTGAAGGTGCCGGAGACGGAGTGGGCGGCGCGCGAAACGGTCACGGCGGACCTGACCGCGAGCCACAGCGGCATCGGCCGGGAGCTCTTCGCGGCCTTTCGTGCCGCGGCGGGGCCGGCCGACCAGGGCGCGCATGTCTTCGGAGGGGGTTTGTGAGCAATAAGCAGAAGATTACTGAGACCATTCTGAAGCTGGCGCCGGTGGTGCCGGTGCTGGTGATCGACGACGCGAAGACGGCGGTGCCGCTGGCCCGCGCGCTGGTGGCCGGCGGACTCAAAGCCATCGAGGTGACCTTCCGCACCAAGGCGGCACTGGACTCCATCAAGGCCATCGCCGCCGAGGTGGAGGGCGCGGTGGTCGGTGCCGGCACGGTGCTGACGGCCCGGCAGGTCGACGAGGCCGTCGAGGCAGGCTGCCGCTTCATGGTCTCGCCGGGCGCCTCGCTGGACCTGCTGACCGCCGTGCGCGACTGCCCGGTGCCCCTGCTGCCGGGCGCGGCCACGGCCTCGGAGGCCATGACCCTGCTGGAGCAGGGCTACGGCTTCCAGAAGTTCTTCCCCGCCGAGCCCGCCGGCGGCGCCGCCTACCTGAAGGCGCTGTCGTCACCGCTGCCCGCGGTCACCTTCTGCCCGACCGGCGGCATCACACGGGACAGCGCGGCGAAGTACCTCTCGCTGCCCAACGTGATCTGCGTCGGCGGCTCCTGGGTGGCGCCGGGCGACAAGGTCGCCGCCGGCGACTGGGCCGGCATCGAGGCCCTGGCGCGCGACGCCGCGCAACTCAACGCGTCGCGCGACGCCGCAGGACTGAAATAACAGGGAACGATAAGAAGATGACGGCGGCGGTTGAGAAAGCGTTCGAGGATCTGCGTGCCCATCACTGGGAGATGAAGGGGAAACGTCTCAGGGATCTCTTCGCCGAGGACCCGCAGCGCTTCGCGCGCTTCTCCCTGACCCTCGACGACCTGCTGCTCGACTACTCGAAGAACCTCATCCTGCCGGAGACCCTGGAAAAGCTGCTGGCGCTGGCGCGCGCGGCGGAGGTGGAGGACGCCCGCGACGCCATGTTCGCCGGTGAGAAGATCAACGTGACCGAGGGCCGCGCGGTGCTGCACACGGCGCTGCGCAACCGCTCCGACCGGCCGGTGCTGGTCGACGGCCATGACGTCATGGCCGAGGTGCGCGAGGTGCTGGACGCCACGGCGGCCTTCGCCGCGGGGGTGCGCGACGGCGCCATCGGCGGGGCGACCGGCGCGCGCTTCACCGACATCGTGAACATCGGCATCGGCGGCTCGGACCTCGGGCCCGCCATGGTGACCCGCGCGCTGTCCCCTTACGGCCGTCCCGACCTGCGCTGCCACTTCGTCTCCAACGTCGACGGCGCACTTATCATCGACACGCTGCAGGGGCTCGATCCGAAGACGACGCTGTTCCTCGTCGCTTCGAAAACCTTCACCACCCTGGAGACCATGACCAACGCGCGCTCGGCGCGGGCCTGGCTGGTGCGCGCGCTGGGCGAGGACGCGGTGGCGCAGCACTTCGCCGCGGTCTCCACCGCGCTGGAAAAGGTCGCCGCCTTCGGCATCGCCGAGGATCGCATCTTCGGCTTCTGGGACTGGGTCGGCGGGCGCTATTCCGTGTGGTCGGCCATCGGCCTGCCGGTGATGATCGCCATCGGGCCACAGCGCTTCACCGAGTTCCTGGAAGGCGCCCATGAAATGGACGAGCATTTCCGCTCGGCACCGCTGGCCGCCAACCTGCCGGTCATCCTGGCGTTGCTCGGGGTGTGGTACCGCAACGTCTGGGGCTTCGCCTGC
>DAIQBR010000358.1:0-1275 GCA_036781105.1 Kiloniellaceae bacterium | reverse complement strand
ACCGCCTACCTGCAGCAGCTCGACATGGAATCCAACGGCAAGGGCGTGACCCTGACCGGCCACCCGGTGGCCGAGGCGACCGGCCCCGTGGTCTGGGGCGAGCCGGGCACCAACGGCCAGCACGCCTTCTACCAGTTGCTGCACCAGGGCAGCGAAGTGGTGCCCTGCGATTTCCTCATCGCCGCCGAGCCGCAGGAGCAGCTGGGCGACCACCACGCGCAGCTCATCGCCAATTGCCTGGCCCAGTCCGAGGCGCTGATGCGCGGCAAGACGGCGGCGGAGGCGCGCGCCCAACTGGAAGCGGCGGGCCTGAAGAAGGCTGCCATCGAGGCGCTGGCGCCGCACAAGGTCTTTCCCGGCAACCGGCCGAGCAACACGCTGCTCTACCGCAGGCTCGACCCGCACACCCTGGGGCGCCTCATCGCGCTCTACGAGCACAAGGTCTTCGTGCAGGGCCGCATCTGGAACATCAACTCCTTCGACCAGTGGGGCGTCGAACTCGGCAAGCAGCTCGCCGGCGAGCTTCTGCCGATGGTGAAGGGGGAGCAGGAAGCCGAGGGGCGCGATGGCTCGACGCTGGGCCTGCTGGGCGCGCTCAAGAAGCTTCTGGGCTGAGGCTCAGAGGCCGAAGCCGGGCAGGCTGGAGGTGATCGCGTAGGTATCCTCCGGCGTCAGCGTCAGCTCGACCAGGACATTCACGCTCATCGCCAGCACCATGAGAGCAAGCAGGATGCGCAGCTGCTCGGTGCGCAGCCGGGCGCCGAGGCGCGCGCCGACCTGGGCGCCGATGGTGCCGCCGACCAGCAGCAGGATCGCCAGCAGGGCGTCGACGGTCTGGTTGGTGGTCGCCTGCAGGATGGTGACATTGGCGCTGACGAAGGTGATCTGGAAGAGGGAGGTGCCGACCACCATGGTGCTCGGCATGCCGATGAGATAGATCATCGCCGGCACCATGACGAAGCCGCCGCCGACCCCCATGATGGCCGAGAGCAGCCCGACCAGGAAGCCGACCCCGGCCGGCACCAGCGCGGAAATGTAGAGCTTCGAGCGGCGGAAGCGGGTCTTCAGCGGCAGGCGGTGGATCCAGGTGTGGCGGTGGGCGCCGCGGGTCGGCAGCTTGTTGCCGCTGCGGCGCTGCTTTGCGTACATCTTCAGGGCATCGATCAGCATGAGGGTGCCGAGGGCGCCCAGCAGCACGACGTAGCAGAGCGAGATGGTGAGCTCGATCTGGCCCAGCTGGCTCAGCAGGCGGAACAGCCAGATGCCGACGGTCGA
>DAIQBR010000357.1:2517-4221 GCA_036781105.1 Kiloniellaceae bacterium | reverse complement strand
GGCGCCCAGGGCCTCGACCCGGCCTTCATCGCCGAGTTGGAGCGCCAATACGGTCTCGACAAGCCGATGCACGAGCGCTTCCTGCTGATGATCGGCAACTATCTCGTCTTCGATTTCGGCGAGAGCTTCTTCCGCGGCCGCGACGTGGTCGACCTGGTGATCGAGAAGATGCCGGTTTCGATCTCGCTGGGACTCTGGACCACATTGCTGGTCTACGGCATCTCCATCCCGCTGGGCGTCGCCAAGGCGGTGCGCGACGGCACCTCGTTCGACATCTGGACCAGCGGCTTCGTCATCGTCGGCTTCGCCATCCCCTCGTTCCTCTTCGCCATCTTCCTCATCGTGCTGTTTGCCGGCGGGACCTATTTCAACTGGTTCCCCCTGCGCGGGCTGGTGTCCGAGGACTGGGAACAGATGGGCTTCTTCCAGCAGATCGCCGACTATCTGTGGCACATGGTGCTGCCGGTCCTCGCCCTGACCATCGGCGGCTTCGCCGGGCTGACGATGCTGACCAAGAACTCCTTCCTGGACCAGATCCGCCAGCAATACGTCGTCACCGCGCGGGCCAAGGGGCTGATAGAGCGCCGCGTGCTGTACGGCCACGTCTTCCGCAATGCCATGCTGATCGTCATCGCCGGCTTCCCCGGCGCCTTCATCAGCATCCTGTTCACCGGCTCGCTGCTCATCGAGGTGATCTTCTCGCTCGACGGCCTGGGTCTGCTCGGCTTCGAGGCGGTCATCAACCGCGACTATCCGATCATCTTCGGCACACTGTTCTTCTTCTCGCTGCTCGGGCTGCTGATGAACATCGTCGGCGACGTGATGTACACGGTGATCGACCCCCGGATCGACTTCGAGGCGCGGGAGGTCTGACCATGGCAAGCCCGCCGCGCAAGCCCCGCCTGTCGCCGCTGAACCAGCGCCGCTGGCACAACTTCAAGGCCAACCGGCGCGGCTACTGGTCGCTGTGGATCTTTCTCGTTCTCTTCGGCATCAGCCTGGTCGCCGAGTTCGTCGCCAACGACCGGCCCTTCCTGGTCTACTACGACGGCGATTTCTATGCGCCGATCTTCGTGGCCTATCCGGAAACCACCTTCGGCGGGACCTTCGAGACCGAGACCGAGTTCAAGGACCCCTATGTCCAGGACCTGATCAACGACAAGGGCTGGATGATCTGGCCGCTGATCCGCTACAACCACCGCTCCTTCGTCTGGGACCTGCCGGAGCCGGCCCCGACCCCGCCCGACGCCGAGCACTGGCTGGGCACCGACGACCAGGCCCGTAACGTGGTCGCGCGACTGATCTACGGCTTCCGCATATCGGTGCTGTTCGGCCTGGTGCTGACCGGCATCTCTGCCGTCATCGGCGTCGCGGCCGGCGCCGTACAGGGCTACTTCGGCGGCTGGACTGACCTGCTGTTCCAGCGCTTCATCGAGGCCTGCCAACGCTCTACCTGCTGATCATGCTGGCCAGTGTCATCGAGCCCAACTTCTGGTGGCTGCTGGGCATCATGCTGCTGTTCTCCTGGATGGGCTTCGTCGGCGTGGTGCGCGCCGAGTTCCTGCGCGCGCGCAACTTCGACTACGTGCGCGCCGCCCGCGCGCTGGGCGCCAGCAACCCCGTCATCATGTACCGCCACGTGCTGCCCAACGCCATGGTCGCCACCATCACCTTCCTGCCGTTCATTCTGACCGGCGGCATCAC
>DAIQBR010000357.1:2253-2482 GCA_036781105.1 Kiloniellaceae bacterium | reverse complement strand
TCGGCCTGCCGGCCGGCTCCGCCTCGCTCGGCGAGCTGCTGGCCCAGGGCAAGGCCAACCTGCAGGCGCCCTGGCTCGGCCTCACCGGGTTCTTCTCCCTGGCGATCATGCTGAGCCTGCTGGTCTTCGTCGGCGAGGCGGTGCGCGACGCCTTCGACCCGCGCAAGCTGTTCAGCGGCCCGGCCCAGGCCGAGACCACGGCGACCGACACCGCGCCGACGCCGGCACC
>DAIQBR010000357.1:0-2234 GCA_036781105.1 Kiloniellaceae bacterium | reverse complement strand
GACTGATGGAACCCCTCCTGCAGGTCCGTAACCTGAGCGTGCGCTTCCAGATGCCGGGTGGCGCCGTCGACGCGGTAAAGAACGTCAGCTTCTCCATCGCCAAGGGCGAGACCCTGGCGCTGGTCGGCGAGAGCGGCTCCGGCAAGTCGGTGACCGCCCTCTCGGTCATGCAGCTGCTGCCCTATCCGCTGGCGCGCCATCCCGAGGGCAGCTCGATCCTGTTCAGGGGGCAGGAGCTGGTCGGCGCCGAGGGCAAGCTGCTGCGCCAGGTGCGCGGCGACCAGATCTCGATGATCTTCCAGGAACCGATGACCTCGCTGAACCCGCTGCACACGGTGGAAAAGCAGATCAACGAGACCCTCTTCCTGCACAAGGGCATGGGCAAGGACCAGGCCCGCGCGCGGACTCTCGAGCTGCTGAAGCTGGTCGGCATTCCCGATGCGGTGAAGCGCCTCTCGGCCTTCCCCCACGAGCTGTCCGGCGGCCAGCGCCAGCGCGTGATGATCGCCATGGCGCTGGCCAACGAGCCGGACCTGCTGATCGCCGACGAGCCGACCACGGCGCTGGACGTGACCATCCAGGCGCAGATCCTGAAACTGCTGAAGGAGCTGCAGCAGAAGCTCGGCATGGCCCTGCTGCTGATCACCCACGACCTGGGCATCGTGCGCAAGATGGCCGACCACGTCTGCGTCATGACCCAGGGCGAGATCGTCGAGCAGGGCGACGAGGAACGCATCTTCGAGAACCCGCAGCACCCCTACACCCAGCGCCTGCTCGCGGCCGAGCCCAAGGGCAACCCGCTGACCGCCGCGGCCGACGCGCCGGTAGTCATGCAGGGCGACGACGTGAAGGTCTGGTTCCCGATCAAGAAGGGCGTCCTGAAGCGCACCGTCGATTACGTGCGCGCCGTCGACGGCATCTCCGTCACCGTGCGCGAGGGCCATACCGTCGGCGTGGTGGGCGAGAGCGGCTCCGGCAAGACCACCCTGGGCCTCGCCCTGCTGCGCCTTTTGTCCTCGCAGGGTGCCATCCAGTTCGACGGCAAGACGATCCAGGGCCTCGGCTACAGAGAGCTGCGCCCGCTGCGCCGCTCCATGCAGATCGTCTTCCAGGACCCCTACGGCTCGCTCAGTCCGCGCCTCTCGATCGGCCAGATCGTCGCCGAGGGGCTGAAGATCCACGAGATGGGCGGCAGCGAGGAAGAGCGCGAGAAGCTCATCGTCGATGCACTGCAGGAGGTCGGCCTCGACCCCGAGACGCGTCACCGCTATCCGCACGAGTTCTCCGGCGGCCAGCGCCAGCGCATCGCCATCGCCCGCGCCATGGTGCTGAAGCCGCGCTTCGTGGTGCTGGACGAGCCGACCTCGGCCCTCGACATGTCGGTGCAGGCGCAGATCGTCGACCTGCTGCGCGAACTGCAGGACCGTCACAACCTGGCCTACCTCTTCATCAGCCACGACCTGAAGGTGGTGCGCGCCCTGGCCGACGAGGTCATCGTCATGCGCGACGGCAAGGTGGTGGAGCAGGGCGCCGCCACACAGATCTTCGACGCCCCCCAGGCCGCCTACACACAAGCCCTGATGAAGGCAGCCTTCGACCTGGAGGCCGTCGAAGGCGTCGTCTCGACCTGAGTTTTCTCCTCCGTTCTGCGACTGGATTTCCGTGACCCTTCTCATCAAGACCGACATCGAGCGCGGCAACGCCTGGGCCGAAGCCCTGGCCGCCAACTATCCCGAACTGGAAACCGTGAACTGGCCCTACAAGGGCGACCCGGCGAAGATCGACTACGCCCTGGTGTGGCAGCCGCCCGAGGGCGAGCTGAAGCGCTACCCGAACCTCAAGGCGATCTTCTCGGTCGGCGCCGGCATCGACCACCTGGCCAGCGACCCGGACCTGCCCGAGGGCGTGCCGGTGGTGCGCATGGTCGAGCCCGGCCTCACCGCCGGCATGTCGGAGTACGTCGTCTGGGCGGTCATGAACCACCACCGCTTCATGCTGGACTACGCCGCCCAGCGCCGCGCCAAGGTGTGGGAGGAGATCCCGCAGCTGCCGGCCGAGGCGCGCCAGGTCGGCATGCTGGGCCTCGGCGTGCTGGGCCGCGAAGCGCTGGATAAGCTGCGGCCCTTCGGCTTCCACCTCGCCGGCTGGAGCCGCAGCCCCAAGTCGATCACCGGCGTCACCTGCTTTCACGGCGAGGGCGGTTTCGACGACTTCCTGGCCGGGACCGACATTCT
>DAIQBR010000356.1:3372-4235 GCA_036781105.1 Kiloniellaceae bacterium | reverse complement strand
TGCTGCCCGGGGGCGCTGCCTAGATGGTGCGCTCGATGCGGTCCATGTCGTCGTCGGAGAAGCCGAAGTGATGGCCGATCTCGTGGATCAGCACGTGCTTCACGACCTCGGCCAGATCCTCGCCGCTGTCGCACCAGTAGTCGAGGATCGGGCGGCGGTAGAGGTAGATCATGTCGAGGTCGTCGGGCGTGTCGTAGGTCGACTTGTGGGTCAGATTGACGCCGCGGTAGAGGCCCAGCAGGTCGAAGGGCGACTCGCAGTCCATCTCTTCCAGGGTGTCGTCGTCGGGAAAGTCGAGCACGCGGATGACCACGTCGCCGAGGGCCTGACGCAACTCTTCGGGGATTTCGGCATAGGCCTCCCGCGCCAGCGCCTCGAGGTGCTGGGTCTCAGGCGGTGTCGCAAATCGCCCGACATCGTGCATTTGTGCCATAACCGTTCCCGTTCGCCTTATCTTGGCCCACCCTAGCCTGCCTTGACCGGGAGTCCAAGCACAGTCACCTTCGGTTAACCTTACTTGAGACAATCCCCTGTTTCGGAGGCTTTTATGGCGGAAAGGTTAAGTGACGCGGCACGCCAGGGACTGGCGGCGGAGCTGCCCGGCTGGGCCCCCGTGGAGGGCCGGGATGCCCTAAAAAAGACATTCAAGTTCAAGAGCTTCAATCAGGCCTGGGGGTTCATGAACCGGGTCGCTCTGGCGGCCGAAAAACTCGACCATCACCCCGAGTGGTTCAACGTCTACAACCGCGTGGAGATCACGTTAACGACGCATGACTGCGACGGCCTCTCCGACCTCGACGTGACCCTCGCCAAGCGGATCGACAAGTTCGCCGGCTAGGCCACCGCCGCCCCACTTCATACCG
>DAIQBR010000356.1:1925-3272 GCA_036781105.1 Kiloniellaceae bacterium | reverse complement strand
GGCGGTCGCACCTCTTCATACTGGGCGGTCGCACCTCTTCATACTGGGCGGTCGCACCTCTTCATACTGGGCGGTCGCCCAGGGCGGTGGTGCGATGCATGATGCGGATGTCGGTTTCGTCGTAGTCGCGCACCGCGTAGTGCATGGCCTGGCGGTTGTCCCACATGATGACGTCGTGCTGGCGCCAGCGGTGGCGGTAAACGTTCTCCGGGCGGGTCGCCTCGGCGGCCAGGAAGTCCAGCAGCGGACGGCTTTCCTCCACTGTCATGCCGGAGAAGCGCTCGGTGAACCAGGGGTTCACATAGAGCGCCGGGCGGCCGTTGCCGGGATGGGTGCGCACCACCGGATGCTCGACCGGGTCCGGCACCTGGGTGATCGGGCTGGCGTTGTTGTCGCCGGCGTTGTTGCGGGCGGCGAGGCCCGAGGCGGAGTGCAGCGCCTTCAGCGGCCGCAGCATCTCCTGCAGGGCCGGGGAGAGTTTCGCGTAGGCACGCACCATGTTGCAGAACATGGTGTCGCCGAAGCCCTCGGGCACCTGGATGCCGTAGAGCACCGAGCCCAGCGGCGGTGTCTCGGAGAACGAGATATCGCTGTGCCAGATGTCGTTGCGGGCGCCGCGGGTGCCCGGCTTGTTCACCAGCACCAGCACCTCCGGGTGTTCCGGCAGGCCGGGGCGCGAGCGCAGCGGGTGTTCCTCGACCGGGCCGAAGCGGGCGGTGAAGGCGACCTGCTGGGCCGGCGTCCAGTGCTGGTCCGGAAAGACCAGCACCACGTGCTCGTGGAAGGCCGCCTCGACCTCGGCGAAGACGTCGTCGCTCAGCGGCTGCGAGAGATCCAGACCGGCGATCTCCGCACCCAGCGCGCCGCACAGGGGGCGCGGCTGGATATGGCGGAAATTGGCGGTGGCGTGGGGGGCGGCTTCGCCCGGCATGGCAATCCTCCAGGACTTTCTTCTATTTCCCTGGAGTTTAGCGCCCAGGAGGGCTCGAGGTGAAGCCCCCGCCGGTTGCAGGGGTCTGTTGCATCAGCCCCTATTGCATTCTCATGGCGCCGTCCAGGCGGATGGTATCGGCGTTCAGCATGACGTTGTCGCAGATGTGCATGACCAGTCGGGCGAACTCCGCCGGGGTGCCGAAGCGGTGCGGGAAGGGCACCTGGCCGGCCAGGTTGTCCTGCACCTCCTGCGGCATGTTCAGCAGCAGCGGGGTGCCGATCAGGCCCGGCGCGATGGTCAGCACGCGCACGCCGTTCCTGGCGAACTCGCGGGCCGCCGGCAGCATCATGCCCACGATCCCGGCCTTGGAGGCGGCATAGGCGACCTGGCCGAGCTGGCCCTCGACGGCGGCG
>DAIQBR010000356.1:0-1915 GCA_036781105.1 Kiloniellaceae bacterium | reverse complement strand
ACGATCACACCGCGCTCGCCGTCGGCGTTCAGCGGCTCGGCGCCATACATGTCGGCGGCGGCCAGGCGCAGCAGGTTGAAGCTGCCGATCAGGTTGACCCTAATTACCTGTTCGAAGGCGCTGAGCGGCATCGGGCCGTCGCGCCCGACGATGCGCTTGGCCGGGGCGATGCCGGCGCAGTTCACCAGGATGCGGCAGGGGCCGTGCGCCTCGCGCGCCCTGGCGACGGCGGCTTCGGCGGCTTCCGCGCTGCCCACGTCGCAGGCCAGGCCCAGGCCGCCGATCTCCTTCGCCACGGCCTCCGCCGCCTCGGCGTTCACGTCCAGCGCCGTGACCTTGGCGCCGCCGGCCGCCAGGTGGCGCGCCGTCTCGGCGCCCAGACCCGACCCGCCGCCGGTCACGATCGCTGCAAGCCCCTTCACGTCCATGTCGTTTTCCTCTTTAAGTCGTTGTCCCGCGCGTGGCCGGCTCTATAGCAGAGGCTTGCCGGGAAAACGAGGCTGGAGGAAGCGAAGCCTAGCGTTTCAGCGCGCCCAGCCCGGCCCAGGCCAGCGCCAGCCAGCCGGCCATCAGCAGCACGCCGCCGCTCGGCGCCAGGGGATTGGTGACCTCGGCGAGGCCCAGCGCCTTGAGATACAGCGAGCCGGAGAAGAGCAGCATGCCGGCCAGGAAGAGGCCGCCGGCGATGCCTGCGCGCCGCGCCGTGCCCGGCGCCAGGCTGCCGATCAGCGCCGCGAGGCCGAGGCCCGGCAGATGGGCGAAGTGGTAACGGATGCCGGTCTCGAAAATGGCCTGGGCGCGGGCGTCGGCGAAGGCGGCGGCGTGGCTGCCGTAGGCGCCCAGCGCCACGACGGCGAGGCCCAGCAGGCCAAGGAGTATCCAGAGAACACGCATGGCCGCGAAGATAGGCGAGCGACCGCGGCCTTGTCGCCTGCCGGATTGTCGCAGCGGATCTCCCGCCCGGGGCCTAGCTCGCCGGCACGATGTCGCAGACCAGGGCTGTGGCCGGCTCGTCGCCCCGGTTCCAGAACCAGTGCACCGTCTCGCGGTCCTCCAGGATGCCGGTTGCCGCGTCGGAGGCGAAATCCGCCTCGCCGCTTGGGCGCCCCTCGGTCCAGGTGCCGTCGATGACCTTCACCAGGCCGGGACGACCTTCGTGACTGTGCTTGGCGATTTGTCCGCCCGGGGCGATGGTAATCTCGCGCAATTGCAGCTTATAGCTGCTGAGACCAATCTGCGCCTCCATGGAGGCCGCCGGGATCACGCCCAGGGTGGTGACCTCCAGGCCCTTGTGCTCGCTCGGCGGGGCCACATTGGCCAGCCCGATGCCGGCGGCGGCACCGATCCCCAGCCCGAGAACGGCGCCCAGGATGACGGCTGGACCCCTGCTCTGCAGCAGAGCCGCTGCTTTCCTGTTCCGCATCCTTGCCTCCATCGCTTTGATTGCTGATCCGAAGAGCGTAGGGTTGGCGGCAGAACACGAGCAAACGATCCTATTTCAAGCGAACATGAAGAGGGATCACGTCCGTGAAACGCAAGCTGCCCCCCTTCGCAGCGGTGCGTGCCTTCGAGGCCGCCGCCCGCCACGGCAGCTTCAAGGCAGCCGCCGAGGAGCTCAACGTCACCCAATCCTCGATCAGCCATCAGGTGAAGGGGCTGGAGGACTTCCTCGGTATCACCCTCTTCGACCGCCACGCGGGCGGTGTGAGCCTGACCCGGCGTGGTGACGAGTACCGCGGCAACCTGACCGCGGTTCTGGACAGCCTGGACAGTGCCACGCGACGCGTCACCGGCACCGAAGCCGGCGGGCCGCTCGCGGTCTGCGCCACACCGGCCTTCACGTCGCGCTGGCTGCTGCCCCGCCTCGAGAGCTTCAACCGCGCTTTCCCCGATATCGAGGTTGAAGTGATCACGG
>DAIQBR010000355.1:0-4238 GCA_036781105.1 Kiloniellaceae bacterium | reverse complement strand
CATGCCGAAGCTCTGCCGCTCCTTGACCCAGGGTCGCGCGATCTCCAGCGCGCGCCGCGCCATGCCGAGCCAGCGCATGCAGTGAGTGAGCCGCGCGGTGCCGAGGCGGATCTGCGTCACCTTCAGGCCGTCGCCGACGTTCATGAGACGATCCGAATCCGGCACGCGCATGCTGTTGAAGCGCATCTCGCAGTGGCCGCCGTGCTCCTCCGGCCCCATGATGGGGATGCGCCGCACGATCTCCAGGCCCGGCGTGTCGCGGTGGACGAGGAAGGCGGTGAGGCCCTTGCGCGCGTCGACGGAGGTGCGCGCCACGACGACGAAATGCGCGGCCGCCTCGGCGCCGGTGATGAACCACTTCAGGCCGTCGATCACCCAGTCGTCGCCGTCGCGCCTCGCGCTGCTCAGCATGAGGCCGGGGTCGGAGCCGGCGCCCGGGGCGGGCTCGGTCATGGCGAAGGCGGAGCGCAGCTTGCCGTCGACGATGGGCTGCAGCCAGCGCGTCTTCTGTGCCTCGGTGGCGACCTTCTCCAGCAGGATCATGTTGCCGTCGTCGGGGGCGGCGCAGTTGAACACCACCGGACCGAAGATCGAGCTCCCCATCTCCTCATAGCAGGGCGCCATCTCGGCGACCTTGAGCCCCTGCCCGCCGCGCGCCTTGGGCATCTGCAGCGCCCAGAGGCCGGCCTGCTTCGCCTTGGCGCGCAGGCCCTCCAGGCGGTCGAGGGCGATGTTCTCGTGGTCGTCGTAGGCCGCGGGGTCGCTTTCCAGCGGCATGATCTCGCGCTCGACGAAGTCGCGCAGCTTCGCGCGCAGGGCCTCGGTTTCCGGCGATAACGTAAAGTTCATCTCAGTTCCTCAGAGCGCGGCGGTTTGACCGCCGTCGACGGTGATGATGCTGCCGGTGATGTAGCGCCCGGCCTCCGAGGCGAGCAAGAGCAGCGCGCCGTCGAGGTCGTCGGGGCTGCCGAAGCGGCGCAGCGGCACGCGCTTCTTCAGGCTTTCGCCGGCCGCAGAGTTCAGGAAGTCGCGGTTGATCTCGGTCTCGATGTAGCCCGGCGCCAGCGCGTTCACGCGGATGCCCTGGCGCGCCCATTCGACGGCCAGGGCGCGGGTGAGGTTCACCAGGCCGACCTTGGAGGCGCAGTAGGCGGGCACCTGCCCGGTGCCGGCGAGGCCCAGCACCGAGGCCATGTTCACGATGGCGCCGCCGTGGCCGAGGCGGGTCATGTGTTCGGCCACCGCCTGGGCCATGAGCCAGGCGCCCTTCAGGTTGGTGTCGACGACGCGGTCCCAGTCGTCTCCGGTCACCTCCAGCGCCGCCTTGGTGTCGGCGATGCCGGCGTTGTTCACCAGGATGGAGATCGGCCCCAGCTCGGTCTCGGCCGCCTTCACGCAGTCGGCCACCGAGGCCGCGTCGGTCACGTCGAGCGGCAGCGGCAGCGCGCGGCCGTCCAGCGCCTCGATCTGCCTTTCCAGCTCGACCAGGGCGTCGAGGCGCCGCGCGGCGATGGCGACCTTGGCGCCCGCCGCTGCAAGCGTGCGCGCGGCATGGCGGCCGATGCCGCTGGACGCGCCGGTGACGATGGCGGCCTTGCCGCTCAAATCGAAGAGGTCGAGAGGGGAACTCACAGCGAATCATTCACAGCGATTGGGCCCGCTCGCGCAGCACGAACTTCTGGATCTTGCCGGTGGAGGTCTTGGGCAGCGGCCCGAAGACCACGCTGCGCGGCACCTTGTAGTGGGCCAGCATGTCGCGGCAGAAGGCGACGATCTCCTCCGGCGTCGCGCTCTCGCCGTCGCGCAGGGTGACGAAGGCGCAAGGGCTCTCGCCCCACTTCGGATCGGGCCGCGCCACCACGGCGGCCTCCAGCACCTTGGGATGGCGGTAGAGCGCCTCCTCGACTTCGAGGCTGGAGATGTTCTCGCCGCCGGAGATGATGATGTCCTTGGAGCGGTCCTTCACCTCGATATAGCCGTCGGGATGGCAGACCGCGAGGTCGCCGCTGTGGAACCAGCCGCCGCGGAAGGCCTCCGCCGTCGCCTTGGGGTTCTTCAGGTAGCCCTTCATCACGGTGTTGCCGCGCAGCATGATCTCGCCCAGGGTCTCGCCGTCGCGCGGCACCGGCTCCATGGTCTGCGGGTCCATCACCACGGCACCTTCCAACGTCAGATAGTTCACGCCCTGGCGCGCCATCTTCCCTGAACGCGCCTGCAGGCCGAGGTTCGACCACTCGTCCTGCCATTCGCAGACCGTGGCGGGCCCGTAGCTCTCGGTGAGGCCGTAGAGGTGGATGACGCGGAAGCCATTGGCCTCCATCGCCTCGATGACCGCCGAGGGCGGCGCGGCGCCGCCGGTGGCGCAGTCGACGGTCTGCGGGAAGGTCACCTTCGCCGAGGCCGGCGCATTGGCCAGCAGGGTCAGCACGATGGGCGCGCCGCACATGTGGGTCACGCCCTCGTCGCGGATCAGCGGATAGATCACCGCGGGATCGACTTTCCTGAGACACACGTGGGTGGCGTTGGCGGCGGTGACCGCCCAGGTGAAGGTCCAGCCGTCGCAGTGGAACATCGGCAGGGTCCAGAGGTAGACCGAATCGCGGCCGAGGCCGAAGGTCAGCATGTTGCCGACGGCATTCAGCCAAGCGCCGCGGTGGTGGTAGACCACGCCCTTGGGGTTGCCGGTGGTGCCCGAGGTGTAGAGCAGCGAGAGCGACTGCCACTCGTCGGCAAGAGGCTCGAAGGTGTCGGCGGGATCGCCTTCGGCCAGCAGGTCCTCGTAAGTGAGCGCGCCGAGAAGGTCGCCGCCTTCAGCGAGGGGATCGTCGATGTCCACGACGAGCGGCTTCGCCTTGGTGAGGCCGAGCGCTTCCTTCACGACGGGCGAAAACTCGCGGTCGGTCAGCAGCACCTTAGCCTCGCCGTGTTCCAGGATGAAGGCCAGGGTGCGGGCGTCGGTTCGAATGTTGAGGGAGTTCAGAACGCCGCCCAGCAGCGGCACGCCATAGTGCGCCTCCAGCATGGGCGGGGTGTTGGGCGACAGGATGGCGATGCAGTCGCCGCGCCCAAAGCCGCGCCGCCGGAGCGCCGAGGCGAGGCGCAGGGCGCGCTCGTGGAACTGGGCGTAGGTGAAGCGCTGGGCGCCGTGGACGACGGCGAGCTTCTCCGGGTAGACCGCGGCGGCACGCTTCAGGAAGGTGACCGGCGTCAGCGGGGCGCTGTTGGCGGCATTCTGCGCCAACCCCGCCTCGTAGATTCCCGCCGCTGCCCCGTCCATCGCCTATCCCCCGCCAAGCCCGGATATTCCAAGGGCTTTCAAGCTTTCGTGACCCCATTTTCGCTTTGGGGTTCGCTGCGCTATGGTGGTCGGCACGAGGCCGCGAGGTCAAGCCCGCAGCGCCCCTTTTGGTGAGGCCGATGCCCATGATTCATATCGACATCTTCTCCGACACCGTCTGCCCCTGGTGCCTCATCGGCAAGCGGCGGCTGGAAGCCGCGCTGGCCGAGCGCCCGCAGGCGGAGGTGGCGATCCACTGGCGGGTGTTCCAGTTGAACCCGATGATGCCCAAGGGCGGCATGGAGCGGCAGAACTACCTCGCCATGAAGTTCGGCGGGCCGGAGGGGGCGAAGAACGTCTACGACCGCATCCGCAGCGTCGGCGCCGAGGACGGCATCGACTTCGCCTTCGAGGACATCGCGCGCACGCCCAACACGGTGGACTCGCACCGCCTGATCCGCTGGGCCGCCGGCCAGGAGAAGGAGAACGAGGTGGTCGAGGAACTGTTCCAGTCCTACTTCTTCAAGGGCGAGGACATCGGGTCGACGGACGTGCTGACGGCAGCGGCCGAAAAGGCCGGCATGGACCCGGAGAGCGAGGCCCTGGAAGCGGAGATCCGCGAGGAGGACCGCCAGGCCCGCGGCCTCGGCATCGACGGCGTGCCCTGCTTCGTCTTCAACGGCCGCCACGCGCTGGCCGGCGCCCAGCCGCCCAAGGTGCTGGTCCAGATGCTGGACATGGCCGCACAGGAGGTGGCCGAGGCGGCGGAGGGGGAGTGAGCGGCGCGACGCCTCGTCCTTCGAGACGCGCTGCTATGCAGCGCTCCTCAGGATGAGGCTTGAGTTTGGATGCCGAGGCTTGAGTTCAAATTGGCATACTCAAGGTCCTCATCCTGAGGAGGCGCGCGAGCGCCGTCTCGAAGGACGAGGACCGTCGTGCAGGAAGGCGCGCTAAACCAAAA
>DAIQBR010000354.1:0-4247 GCA_036781105.1 Kiloniellaceae bacterium | reverse complement strand
GGCGACGCCGCGCGCCGCGCCTGCGGTCGTCGCGCCGGCGCCGGCCGCCGCGCGGGGCCGCTACACCGTCGCCGCGGGCGACAGCCTCTACGGCATCGCGCGGCGCTTCGGCCTGCCGATCCGCGCGGTGATCGACGCCAACAACCTGCAGCCGCCCTATGCCCTGACCATCGGGCAGGAGCTGACGGTGCCGCAGGCCCAGGTGCACGAGGTGGTGGCCGGCGACACGATCTACTCCATCGCGCGGCGCTACGACATCGACCGCAGCGAGTTGGTGCGCATCAACAACATCCAGCCGCCCTACACCATCCCGCTGGGCCAGAAGCTGCTGCTGCCGACGCCGGGCTCGGCGGTGCACAACGAGCCGGCGCCGCAGGCGATGGAGATCGCCTATACGCCGCCCGAAGCGCCGCTGCCGGAGGCACCCGCCGCGGCGCCGGTGCCGCCGTCGCCCTCCGTCGCCTCGATCCCAAAAGCGGAGCCGAAATCGCGCGACGCCGTGCGCGCGGCGCTGGCCAACCTGCCGCCGCGCGCCGGCAGCTTCCTCTGGCCGGTGCAGGGGCCCTTGCTGTCCTCCTACGGCGCCAAGGACGGCGGCGAGCACAACGACGGCATCAACATCGCCGCACCGCGCGGCAGCCCGGTGCGCGCCGCCGAGAACGGCGTGGTCGCCTATGCCGGCGAGGAGCTGCGGGGCTTCGGCAAGCTGCTGCTGGTCAAGCACGCCGACGGCTGGGTGACCGCCTACGCCCACAACGAGGAACTGCTTGTCGGCGCCGGCGACCAGGTGAAGCGCGGCCAGACCATCGCCAAGGTCGGCAGCAGCGGCAACGTCGAGCGCCCGCAGCTGCACTTCGAGGTGCGCCGTGGCACCCGCGCGGTGGACCCGCAGGCGCAGCTCTCGCCGCGCACGGCGCAGGCCAACTGAAGGCGCGCCCATGCACGTGGTGATCTTCGAAGTCTGGCCGAAGCCGGGCCGCAAGGACGACTACCTCGACATCGCCGCGGCGCTGAGGCCGGAACTGGAGAAGATCGACGGCTTCGTCTCCATCGAGCGCTTCGCCAGCCTCAGCGAGGAAGGCAAGGTCCTCTCGCTGTCGTTCTGGCGCGACGAGCAGGCGGTGATCCGCTGGCGCGAGCACGCCGAGCACCGGGCCGCGCAGAACCGCGGCCGCCACGAACTCTTCGCCGACTACCGCATCCGCGTCGCCGCCGTGGCGCGCGACTACGGCCTCAACGAACGCGCCGAGGCGCCGCAGGCTTAGAACTGGGTTCCCCCTATCGTCATCCTCGGGCTTGACCCGAGGATCCATTTTCCCGCGCACAGGAACCTCTGCGGAAAGGTCGGGTTTCCTCGGCTTGCATGGATTGCCGGGTCAAGCCCGGCAAAGACAACAAAGAAGCAGAGTCGGGTGAGGAACAGGCCTCAATCCTCCAGCTTCTTGCCCAGCCGTCCGGCGAGGTCCTGGATGTACTGCCAGGCGACGCGGCCGGAGCGGCCGCCGCGGGTGACCGACCACTCCTTGGCCTCGGCGCGCAGCTGCTCGTTGGGCAGCTTCAGGCCGTAGCGCCTGGCGTAGCCCTCGATCATCGCGAAGTAGGTGTCCTGGTCGCAGTTGTGGAAGCCGAGCCAGAGGCCGAAGCGATCGGAGAGACTGACTTTCTCCTCCACCGCCTCGGAGGCGTGGATCGCGGTGGAGCGCTCGTTCTCGATCATGTCGCGCGGCATGAGGTGGCGCCGGTTGGAGGTGGCGTAGAAGAGGACGTTGGCCGGGCGGCCCTCGATGCCGCCCTCCAGCACCGCCTTCAGCGACTTGTAGCTGGCGTCCTCGCCGTCGAAGGAGAGATCGTCGCAGAACAGCACGCAGGGCCGCGTCACGGCGCGCAGCCGGGCCAGCAGCCGCGGCAGGGTGGGAATGTCTTCGCGGTGGATCTCGACCAGGGCGAGGCGGGCGTGGCCGTCCCGGTCGTCGTTGACCCGGGCGTGCACGGCCTTCACCAGCGAGGACTTGCCGGCGCCGCGCGAGCCCCACAGCAGGGCGTTGTTGGCGGGCAGCCCGTCGGCGAAGCGGCGGGTGTTCTCATAAAGCGTCTCGGCCTGGCGCGTAATGCCTTGCAACAGCGAGAGATCGACCCGATTTACCTGATGTACCGGCTCCAGCCGGTCGTGCTCGGGGTGCCAGACGAAGGCGTCGGCGCCGTCCAGGGCCACCGCCGAAGACGGGGCAGGGGCCAGCCGCTCCAAAGCCTCCGCGATGCGCTGGAGAACCGGATGGAGGTTGTCACTGTCGGGGCTACTCATCTATGCTCCAAGGAACGTATCGTAAACCACTGAAATCGGTGGCAGAAGCTATTCCGGCAGGCCCGCGTGGTCAAGCTGTCCGGGGGCCCGCGAAAGGCGCTTCCCGTGACGTTGCAATTCGCGTGCGTGCCGTTATAGTCCGCCGGTCTGACTGCTCGGAAGAGGTCTAAGTATGCTTATTTCGCCGGCCTATGCCCAGGCCGCAGGAGGTGGGGGAGGCGATCCCTTCATGACCTTCCTGCCCATCATCCTTATCTTCGTCGTGTTCTACTTCCTGCTGATCCGTCCGCAGCAGAAGAAGGTCAAGCAGCACCGCGAAATGGTCTCGGCCCTCAGGCGTGGCGACAAGATCGTCACCGCGGGCGGCATGATCGGAACCGTCACGAAGATCGTGAACGATACCGAAGCCCAGGTCGAACTGGCCGAGGGGGTGCGCGTGCGGGTCGTCCGCCACACCATCTCGGAAGTGCTGAGCAACAGCGAGGCGGCGCCCAAGGGCGGCGCGACTCCGACGGCCGCCAACGATTCCGGCGGCCGGCCCAAGAGCCTGCTCGGCACCCTGCTCGGCGGCTTCGGCGGCAAGCCCAAGAACTGATCCTGCCGGGCCCGCGAAGATGGCGGGCCCGCCGGCATCCTGAAGGCACTCCGGCCGATGGTTCATCTGCCCCGCTGGCAAATCGTCCTGATTCTCCTGGTCGTTCTGGGCGGGATCGTGCTCGCCTCGCCGAACCTGCTGCTGACCCGCGAGGAGGCGAACCGCCTGGAGGACCAGGGCAGCGCCATCCCCCACCAGCAGATCGCCCTGGGTCTCGACCTGCAGGGCGGCGTTCACCTGCTGATGCAGGTGCATCTCGACGAAGCCTTCACGGAAGATCGCGAAAACCTCGCCGACGGCGTCCGCGGCGCCCTCAGCGAAGCGGGCGTGCTGCCCGGCCAGCTCGGCATCATCGGCGATGCGGTGGAGATTACCTTCGACTCTCCCGCCGACGCCGAGCAGGGGCGCGATGTGATCCGCGGCCTGCGCGACGGCATCGCGGTCGAGGGCGTCGACGACACGACGCTGCGCGTGACCTTCACCGAGGCGGCGCTCAACCAGCGTTCCGGGGAGGTCATGTCCCAGGCGGTGGAGGTGATCCGCCGGCGCATCGACCAGACCGGCACGCGTGAGGCTTCGGTGCAGCGCCAGGGCGACGACCGCATCATCGTCCAGGTGCCCGGCTTCAACGATCCGGCACGGCTGAAGGCCCTGATCGGCGAGCCGGCGGTGATGAGCTTCCGCTTCGTGAACGAGAACGCGGTGCCCGGCGAACGCATCCCGCCGTCCTACGAGGTGCTGCCCGCCGCCGCGTCGGAGCAGCGCCCGGGTTTGCCCAACCAGTACGTGGTCAGCAAGCGTGTCATGGTGCGCGGCGACCTGCTCACCGACGCCCAGCCGACCTTCGACCAGGACGGCCGGCCGGCGGTCAGCTTCTCCTTCAACACCCTGGGCGCCAAGCTGTTCGGCGATGCCACCCGCGAGAACGTGGGGCGGATCTTCGCCATCATTCTGGACGACGAGGTGATCTCGGCGCCGCGCATCCAGTCGGCGATCACCGGCGGCAACGGCATCATCACCGGCAGCTTCACGGTGGAGGAAACCCGCGACCTGGCGCTGCTGCTGCGCGCCGGCGCGCTGCCGGCCCCGGTCAGCTACCTTGAAGAGCGCACTGTCGGCCCGGGCCTGGGGGCCGACTCGATCCTCGCCGGCGAGATCGCCTCGGTGCTGGGCATGATCTTCGTGGTGGTCTTCATGGTCGCCGCCTATGGCCTGTTCGGCGTGATGGCCTCCATCGCCCTGACGGTGAACCTGATCCTCCTCATGGCGGCGCTTTCGCTGCTGCAGGCGACGCTCACCCTGCCGGGCATCGCCGGCATCGTGCTGACCATCGGCATGGCGGTGGATGCC
>DAIQBR010000353.1:3790-4294 GCA_036781105.1 Kiloniellaceae bacterium | reverse complement strand
GTCGACCTGGAAGGCCTCGGCCACCACCTGGGCCACCTTGGTGTAGAGCCCCTGCCCCATCTCGGTGCCGCCGTGGTTCAGGTGCACCGAGCCGTCGCGGTAGATGTGCACCAGGGCGCCGGCCTGGTTGTAGGCGGTGAGCGTGAAGGAGATGCCGAACTTCACCGGCGTGAGCGCAAGGCCGCGCTTCAGCACCGGCGAGGTGCGGTTGAAGGCGGCGATCTCCGCGCGGCGCTGCGCATAGGCGCAGTCGGCCTCCAGCCTGGCGATGATCTCGGGCGCGATGTTGTCCTCGACCTGCTGGTGGTAGGGGGTGATGTCGCGCCCGGGGCCGTAGAGGTTCAGCTTGCGGATTTCCAGCGGGTCCTTGCCGAGGGCGAAGGCGATCTCCTCGACGATGCGCTCGCCGCCGACCATGCCTTGCGGCCCGCCGAAGCCGCGGAAGGCGGTGTGCGAACACTGGTTGGTGCGCAGCGGCAGGGACTCGAGGCGCACCTCGGGGAA
>DAIQBR010000353.1:0-3754 GCA_036781105.1 Kiloniellaceae bacterium | reverse complement strand
AGATCGGCCGACCAGCCGCAGCGCGCGGCGTAGGTCATGTCGACGGCGAGGATGCGCCCGGCGTCGTCGAAGCCGACCTCGTAGTCGATGAGGAAGTCGTGGCGCTTGCCGGTGATGGTGAAGTCGTCGTCGCGGTCGGGGCGGATCTTGGCGGCGCGGCCGGTCTGCTTGGCGACGATGGCGGCGACGGCGGCGAAGAGGTTGCCTTGCGTCTCCTTGCCGCCGAAGGCGCCGCCCATGCGGCGCACCTCGGTCGTCACCGCGTTGGCCGGCACGCCCAGCGCGCCGGCGACCATGGTCTGGATCTCGGTCGGGTGCTGGGTCGAGCAGATCACCTTCACCTCGTCGTCCTCGCCGGGGATCGCCAGCGCGATCTGGCTTTCCAGATAGAAATGCTCCTGCCCGCCCAGCGACATGCGGCCCTTGATCCGGCGCGGCGCCTTCGCCAGCGCCGCCTGGGCGTCGCCGCGTTTCAGGGTCATGGGCTCGGTGACCAGGGTGCCGTCGGCCTTCGCCTCGTCGTAGGTGAGGACGGCGGGCAGCGGTTCGTAGTCGATCTTCGCGAGGCGGGCGGCCTGGCGCGCGGCCTCGCGAGAGGTGGCGGCGACGCAGAAGATGGGCTGGCCAGCGTAGTGCACCTCGCCCGCGGCGAGGATCGGCTCGTCGTGGCGGTGGGTCGGGCTGATGTCGTTCACGCCGGGGATGTCGTCACAGGTGATGACCAGCTCGACACCGGGATGGGCGCGCACGGCGGCGAGGTCGACGGACTTCAGGCGCGCGTGGGCGTGCGAGGAGAGGCCGAGGCAGAGGTGAAGCAGGCCCTGGGGCTCGGGCAGGTCGTCGGCATAGGCCGCCGCGCCGGCCACGTGCTTGTGGCCGCTGTCGTGGCGCCAGGCGCTGCGCACGCCGCCCTTTATTGCCGTAAGAGATTCTGCTGTCCCGTTCACTCTTCGCTTCCCTTGTCGAACTGCCGGTCATGCCGCCGGCTTGGTCCCGTTATGCGACTGCGCCCGATAACCTCTCGATAAAATCCCTGCCGCTTTCTCCGACGAGGCGTGTCGCCGTCTGCGGCTGCGTCGTTTCAATGAAGCAGCGGCGCAGCAGGTTCTGCGCCACCTTCAGGCGGTATTCCTTGCTCGCGCGCCAGTCGGTGAGCGGCTGGAAGTCCCCGGCCAAGGCCTGCATCGCGGCTTCGACGCTGCGCTCGCTCCAGGGCTGGCCGATCAGCGCGGCTTCGGCGGCGGCGGCCCGCTTGGGTATCCCGGCGAGGCCACCGTAGGCGAGGCGCGCGGCGGTCACGGTGCCGCCCTCGATCGTCAGGTTGAAGGCGCCGAGCACGGTGATGTCCTGGTCGAAGCGCTTGGAGACCTTGTAGGCCCGGAACACCGTATTCGGCGCCGGCAGCGGCAGGTCGATGCGCGCGACCAGTTCGCCGGGCGCGCGGTCCTGTTTGCCGTAGGCGAGGAAGAAGTCCTCCAGCGGCAGGCTGCGGGTCTGCTGGCCCCGGCGCAGGTGGAGCGTGGCGCCGGCGGCGATGAGCAGCGGCGGCGAGTCGCCGATGGGCGAGCCGTTGGCGATGTTGCCGCCGAGCGTCCCCGTGTTGCGCACCTGCACCGAGCCGATGCGGCGGATCACCTCGCCCATGTCGGGATAGTGCCGGCCCAGCAAAGCCATGGCGTCGGAATAGGTGACGCCGGCGCCGATCTCGATGCGGTCGCTTTTCTCCTCCAGACGCTGGAGCTCTTCGACGCGGCCGCTGTAAATGACGGTCTCGGGCCGCTGCAGGGCCTTGGTCACCCAGAGGCCGACGTCGGTGGCCCCGGCGGTCAGCGTCGCCTCGGGATAGCGCTCGCAGAGCCCGGCGAGATCGTCCAGCGTGGCCGGCGCGAAGAAGCGGCGCGGCGCGTCTTCGGCGCCGTCGCTCACCTCGATGGCCTTGCCGTCCTGCAGCGCGGTGAGCTTGGCGAGGGTCGCGGACTCATCGCGCGCGAAGCGGTCGTCGCGCGGGCGATGATCGTAGGCCTGTTGCGCGGCGCGCACGATGGGGGCGTAGCCGGTGCAGCGGCAGAGATTGCCGGCGAGCGTGTCGTCGATGGCGGCCTCGCCGGGCGGCTCCGCGTGGTCGCGGGTCATGGCGAAGAGCGACATGACGAAGCCCGGCGTGCAGAAGCCGCACTGCGAGCCGTGGCAGTCGACCATGGCCTGCTGCACCGGGTGCAGCTTGCCCGCTTCGGCCAGGTGTTCGACGGAGAGGAGCTGGCAGCCGTCGAGGCTGCCGAGGAGCTGGATGCAGGCGTTGACGGCGCGGTACTGCAGGCGTTCGCCCTGCGGGTGCGCCAGCACCACGGTGCAGGCGCCGCAGTCGCCCTCGTTGCAGCCCTCCTTGGTGCCGGTCAGGTGCTCCACCTCGCGCAGGTAGTCGAGCACCGTCATGGTCGGGTCGACCCGCGCGAGGCTGCGCGGCGCGTCGTCGAGGAGGAAGCGAATCTCGCCGCGCATCAGCTGCCCCGGTAGGTGGAATAGCCGTAGGGCGAGATCAGCAGCGGCACGTGGTAGTGCTGGCCGGGCTCGGCGATGCCGAATCGAATCGGCACCGAATCGAGGAAGGCCGGCTCCGGCAAGTCCATGCCGATGGCGCGGAAGTAGTCGGCGACGTGGAAGACCAGCTCGTAATGGCCGGCGGTGAAGGACGCGCCCTCCAGCACCGGGCCGTCGCAGCGCCCGTCGGCGTTGGTGGTCAGCTCGGCCAGGAGCTCCCGCGCCGCGGCGTCCAGGCGGAAGGCCTGGATGCGGATGCCCGCCGCCGGGCGTCCGCTCGCCGTATCCAGCACATGGGTGGTGAGCCTGCCTGCCATCTCGATCCCCCTCGATCCGTCAGCCTGCGGTTCCGGCCCCCTTTTTCCTGCCCCTTCGCTTGCGGGGGTGGGGTCAAACCTGTTTCACTGCTTCTTGTCGCTGACCTTCTGAGTCGGGTAAGTCTCGCGGGTTGCGACCGCTGACGGAAGACTACTCCCTCCGGAAGCAGTTTCAAAAAAAACATGCAAATTCAGCCGCATTCATCTGCACTACTATGATGAGGGGTGCCGCCGGCCGGGCGCCGGGCCGCCTCAGGGGACGTTACGAAGAGCAAATGACCGCAGACTACCCGCGCGACATGATCGGCTATGGCGAGACGCCGCCGGACCCCCTCTGGCCGGGCGGGGCGCGCCTGGCGGTGCAGTTCGTCATCAACTACGAGGAAGGCGGCGAGAACAACGTGCTGCACGGCGACGCGGCCTCCGAGGCCTTCCTCTCGGAGATCGTCGGCGCCCAGGCCTGGCCGGGCCAGCGCCACATGAACATGGAGTCGATCTACGAATACGGCAGCCGCGCCGGCTTCTGGCGCCTGCACCGGCTGTTCACGAGCAGCGGCATTCCGGTGACGGTCTACGGCGTCGCCACCGCGCTGCAACGCAACCCGCAGGCGGTGGCCGCCATGCAGCGCGCCGGCTGGGAGATCGCCTCGCACGGCCTGAAGTGGATCGAGTACAAGGACTTCACCAAGGAGGATGAGCGCAAGCACCTGCAGGAGGCGATCCGCCTCCATGAGCAGGCGACCGGCGCGCGGCCGCTGGGCTGGTACACCGGGCGGACCTCGGTCAACACCCTGGACCTGGTGATGGAGGAAGGCGGCTTTCTCTACTCCGCCGATTCCTACGCCGACGACCTGCCCTACTGGGTCGCGGGGCCGAAGGGGCCGCACCTCATCGTGCCC
>DAIQBR010000352.1:0-4302 GCA_036781105.1 Kiloniellaceae bacterium | reverse complement strand
GCAGCGCCGTCAGGTCCTCGGAGAAGCGCTGCAGCATCTCCAGCACAGACTCGCGGTTGTTCAAGAAAACGTCGCGCCACATGACGGGATCGGAGCCGGCGATGCGGGTGAAATCGCGGAAGCCGCCGGCGGAGAACTTCACCACCTCGGCGCGGGTGCTCTCCTCCAGGTCCACCGCGGTGCCGACGATGGTGTAGGCGATGAGGTGGGGCAGGTGCGAGGTGATGGCCAGCACCTTGTCGTGATGGCCGGCGTCCATGATGGTCACCATGGAGCCGCAACGCTCCCAGAAGCTCTGCAGCTTGTCGACCACCGCCTCCGGCGTGCCCGGCACCGGCGTCAGGATGCACCAGCGCTGCTCGAAGAGGTCGGCGAAGCCCGCCCCCGGCCCGGAGTGCTCGGTACCGGCGATGGGGTGGCCGGGAATGAACTCGACGCCTTCCGGCAGGCAGGGGCCGATGTCGCGCACCACCGCCTGCTTCACCGAGCCGACGTCGGTGACGATGGCGCCGGCGGCGATGTTCGGGCCGGCCTCGGCGGCGACCGCCGCGTTGGCGCCCACCGGCACGCAGAAGATCACCAGGTCGGCGCCCTGCACCGCGTCGCCGGCGTCGGCGTGCAGCGAGTCGGCGAAGCCGAGCTGTTCGATGGCGGCGCGGGTCTCGGCGCGCCGCGAGTAGGCGGAGACGTGCTTGGCCAGACCGCGCGAACGGATCGCCCAGGCCAGCGACGAGCCGATGAGGCCGGCGCCAAGCAGCGCCACCTTTTCGAACATCGGCGCGGTGGAGCCTGCGGTGGCGGCGCTCATCGCACCGCCTCCGCCACGGCCTCCTGCAGGGCCTCGGCCGTGGCCCGCATATCGTCTTCGGTGCCGATGGTCACGCGCAGGCAGTCGGGCAGGCCGTAGCCCGCCATGCCGCGCAGCAGGATGCCCTGGCGCTTGGCGGCGGCGAGCACCGCCTCGGCCTGGGCGGTGCCGCCGGGAAAGCGCAGCAGCACGAAGTTGCCGGCGCTGGGCAGCACCTCGATGCCGGTCTTCGCGACCTCTGCGCTGAACCAGGCGAGCCACTTGCTGTTGTGCGCCACCGAGCGTGCCACGTGGTCGCGGTCCTGAACCGCGGCGATGCCGGCGGCCTGCGCGGCCTGGCTGACGTTGAAGGGTCCGCGCACGCGGTTCAGCACGTCGATCACCGCCGGCGGGCCGTAGGCCCAGCCGAGACGCAGCGCCGCCAGGCCGTGGATCTTCGAGAAGGTGCGCAGCATGACGACGTTGTCCGCCGCCTCGACCATCGCCGCCGCCTGCGGGTAGTCGGGCGCCGTCACGTACTCGGCATAGGCCGCGTCGATCACCAGCAGCACGTGGTCCGGCAGGCCCTTGTGCAGGCGCTTCAGCTCGCTCTCGGAGAGGTAGCTGCCGGTCGGATTGTTGGGATTGGCGATGAAGACCAGGCGCGTGCGGTCGGTGACGCGCGCCAGGAGGCCGTCGACGTCGGCGGTGAGATTCGCCTCCGGCGCGGCCACCGGCGTCGCCCCGGCGGTCTTCGCCGAGATCGGGTACATGAGAAAGCCGTGCTCGCTGTAGAGCACCTCGTCGCCCGGCCCCGCATAGGCGCGCACCAGGAGGCCGATGAGCTCGTCGGAGCCGGCGCCGCAGACGATGCGCGCGGCCTCCAGCGACTCGTTCTCGGCGATGGCCTGGCGCAGCTCCGTGGCGCCGCCGTCGGGATAGCGGTGCAGCTTGTCCTTCTCCGCCGCGTAGGCGGCGATGGCCTGCGCGCTGGGGCCCAGCGGGTTCTCGTTGGAGGCCAGGCGGATGACGCGGTTCGCGCCGGCAGCCTTCGACTCGCCGCCGACGTAGGGCGCGACATCCAGGATGCCGGGGCGCGGCTTCACGCTCATGACACCGCGGCCCGGGCGGCAGGTGCGAGGTCGGCGGCGGTCAGCGGCACCGCGAAGGCACCGACCGACCAGGCATGCTTCACGCTGTCTGCCTCTTCCAGCAGCGCGGCGATGCGCGCGTCGTCGGCCGGCAGGAAGCCGCCGACCTCCACAAGGTGCAGGGTGCGGTCCGGCGAGTCGACCCAGGCCTGGATGTCGACGACATCGAAGCCGGCCTCGGACAGCAGGGTCTTCAGCGCGCCGCGCGAGACCGCCTCGTCCAGCTCGACGATGAGATAGCCGTGGTCGTCGCCGCTTTCCTCGGGCTCGGCCAGGGAGATCACCACGGCCTGGGGCGAGTCGCCGCGGCCGCCGTCGAGCGGCGCGAAGGGCAGCTTGGCGATGATTTTCGGCGTCGCCTTGCCGCCGCGCGCCAGCTTGGGCCACCAGGGGGTGCCGCGGTCGGCCTCGGGCAGCGGCAGCACGCCGATGTTGGCCTTGCCGCCGGAGACCGCCCGCAGCACGCCCATCTCCGATTCAAAGCGGGTGATGGGGGTCAGGCAGCCGAAGTGGTCGCGCGCCAGGCCGGCGAGGTCGGGCCCCTTCTCCGGGGCATAGGCGGCCGCCGCGAAGGGCCCCTGCAGGCGGGTGAAGACGGAGATGATCTCGCGCCAGATGCGGGTCACCACCGGCTTGGGGAAGGCCCCCTCGTGGCGCGCCACCAGGCGGCGCAGCACCCGCGCCTCGCGGCCCGGCCGCATGAAGACGGCGCCCTGGCCCTTGGCACGGCCGATCTGCCGCGCCAGCTCGGTGCGGCGCATCAGCAAGTCGTGGATCGAATTGTCGATTTCGTCGATCTGACGACGCAAATCGTCCAGGGATGGCGTGTTGTCGGACATTTGGCCCCGATACCTGCAGGCTAGGCGGAGCTACTGATAGTCGCTGAACCGCTGAAAATCAAAGGAAACCTGACGTTCCAGGCGGCCCCGGGGGCGGCCCTGGGGGCACCCCCGAAGGCCCCTTCCCCGACCCCCGGCAGAGCGCCGCAGGGGCGACGAAAGCGTTGACAGCCGCCGCCCCGGGTTTCTAGCTAAAGACCTCGCCGCGATTGCCGCCTGAAAAGTCGAGGAACCAGCCCATGGTGATGGAGCAGCCCCGGGTCGACGGCCCGCGGACGGCCGCCAACGACCGGCCGGGCGGGGCTCAGGGAGAGGCGCAACGCGGTCTGACCCTGGAGTTCGGCCGCGACACCCCGCTGATGCTGGACTGCGGCGTCGGCCTGGGCCCCTTCACCCTGGCCTACCAGACCTACGGCAGCCTGAACGCCGAGCGCTCCAACGCCATCCTGGTCTGCCACGCGCTGACCGGCGACCAGTACGTGGCCGGCATCCACCCGGTGACCGGCAAGCCCGGCTGGTGGAGCGACATGGTCGGGCCCGGGCTGGCGCTCGACACCGAGCGCTACTTCGTGCTCTGCGTGAACGTGCTGGGCGGCTGCATGGGGTCGACCGGGCCCAAGTCGGTGAACCCGGCAAGCGGCGAGCCCTGGGCCCTGGACTTCCCGGTGATCACCGTCGCCGACATGGTGCGCGCGCAGAAGCTGCTGATCGACCACCTGGGCATCGACAAGCTGTTCTGCGTCATCGGCGGTTCGATGGGCGGCATGCAGGTGCTGGAGTGGGCCGCCAAGTACCCGGACAAGGTCTTCGCCGCGGTGCCGATCGCCACGGCGGCGCGCCACACGGCGCAGAACATCGCCTTCCACGAGGTCGGCCGCCAGGCGATCATGGCCGACCTCGACTGGTGCGGCGGGCGCTACATCGCCGAGGGCAAGAACCCGGACCGCGGCCTGGCGGTGGCGCGCATGACCGCGCACATCACCTACCTGTCGGAGCCGGCCCTGCACCGCAAGTTCGGCCGCCGCCTGCAGGACCGCGCCGGCCTGACCTTCGGCTTCGAGGCCGACTTCCAGGTCGAAAGCTACCTGCGCCACCAGGGCGCCAGCTTCGTGCAGCGCTTCGATGCCAATTCCTATCTCTACATCACCCGGGCGATGGACTACTTCGACCTGGCGCAGGAGCACGGCGGCAAGCTGGCGCATGCCTTCAAGGACACGCCGGTGCGGTTCTGCGTGATCTCCTTCACCAGCGACTGGCTGTTCCCGACCTCGGAGAACCGCGACATCGTGCACGCCCTGAACGCCTGCGCCGCCGACGTGAGCTTCGTCGAGATCGAAAGCGACGCCGGCCACGACGCCTTCCTGCTGGACGAGCCGGAGTTCCGCGCGACCCTGACCGGGTTCATTGCCGGCTGCGCCGAGCACCGCGGATTGAAGACACCATGAGTCCGCTGGATTCCCCGAAACCCGCAAGCCTGCGGCCGGACCTGGCGCTGATCGCCGAGATGGTGGCGCCCGGCAGCCGC
>DAIQBR010000351.1:0-4312 GCA_036781105.1 Kiloniellaceae bacterium | reverse complement strand
GAGGCGATCACGAGGATGATCGTCTTCGACTTCCGGAACGGTTTGTAGAACAAGCGGTCGATCAGCACGGCGGTCGCCGCCGTCGCGACGAAGGTGAAGGGCAGCGCGATCAGCACCTTGAGGCTGACCGACAGGACGTCGAGCGGCAGCAGGTCGAGGATGCCGACCAGGAACAGGCCCAGATAGGCGCCCAGCGCCATCAGGTCGCCATGGGCGAAATGCGCGAAGCGCAGGATCGCGAAGATCAACGAGATCCCGATCGCGCCGAGCGAATAGATGCAGCCCAGGACGAGCGCCGGAATTAGGTACTGGTTGATGAAGTCGATCACGCCGTCACCGCCCCGTCACCCGCCCAGGAAGGATTCGACCACTTCCCGGTTCGCCAGCAGCGCCGGGCCGGTGTCGGCGAAGCGATTCTCGCCGGTCGAGAGCACATAGCCGCGGTGGGCGACGCCCAGGGCCTGGCGGGCGTTCTGCTCGACCATCAGGATGCCGACCCCGGTCTCGTTGACCGCGATCACCCGTTCGAAGATCTCCTCCATGAACAGGGGCGACAGGCCGGCCGTCGGCTCGTCGAGCAGCAGCAGCTTGGGATCCTGCACCAGGCACATGGCGAGTTCCAGGCGCCGCTTGTCGCCGCGTGAGAGAAAGTCCGCCTTGACGTCCCGCTTTTCGATCAGGCCGACGTCCTCCAGCAGATGCTCGGACTTCTCGGTGATCTCGGCCTGGCCGTCGACGCGGTCCCAGGCATTGAGCCGGAAGGCACCGTCGCGCTTGGCAAGGGTCGGAATCATCATGTTCTGCAGCAGGGTCAGATCGCCGAAGATCTCCGGGGTCTGAAACACGCGGCAGACGCCGGCCTGGTTGATCTTGTGCGGCGAAAGGCCGAGCAGCGATACGCCGTTGAATTGCACACTGCCGGTATCCGGCTCGAGGCGGCCGACGAAGCAGTTCAGCAGGGTCGACTTGCCCGCGCCGTTGGGGCCGATGATGGCGTGCACGGCGCCCTCCTGGACCTCCAGGTTCACCTCGTTAAGGGCGCGCAGGCCGGCGAAGCTCTTGTTCACGTTGCTTACTTGCAGAATGCTCATGCCCGCCCCCTCATTCGGCGCTGTGCGGCTGCTGCACCGCCGAGGATCCGCGGATGCCGTCGGAGCCGCGGCCGCGGAAGACCTTGGCGAGCCGGCCCAGGCCCTCAATCACGCCGCCGGGCATGAAGATGACGATCACCATGAAGACGGCGCCCAGCGTCAGGTGCCAGCCCTCGCCGACGAAGAGGCTGACGACGCTGACCAGCGGGTCCGAAAGCCACGACGGCAGGAAGTCGAACACATCGTGCAAGGCCGCTTCGTGGAAGGCCGAGAAGATGTTCTCGAAGTACTTGATGATGGCCGCACCCAGCACCGGCCCGAGCAGCGTGCCGGCGCCGCCCAGAATGGTCATCAGCACGACCTCGCCGGAGGCCGTCCACTGCATGCGCTCGGCGCCCGCCAGCGGGTCGACCGCCGCCATCAGCGAGCCGGCAAGACCGGCATACATGCCGGAGATGACGAAGGCCGCCAGGGTGTAGGGCCGTGTGTTCACACCGATGTAGTTGAGGCGGTTCTGGTTCGACTTGATGGCGCTGAGCATCATGCCGAAGGGCGAGCGGGCGATGCGCAGCGAAATGATGAAGCCGATAATCAGCAGAACGGCGCAGAAGTAAAAGCCGTTGTAGCCGTGCATCTCCAGGCCGAAGAGGTTGCTGCTCGGCAGCCCCGCCTCCGGCACCGCGCCGAAGGCCCGGTCGATGATGCGCGGATCGCTCTGGGCCAACTGCAGGCCGGTCTCGCCGTTGGTGATCGGCGTCAGCACCGAGTAGGCGAGATTGTAGGACATCTGCGCGAAGGCCAGCGTCAGGATCGCGAAGTAGATGCCGCTGCGCCGCAGGCAGATATAGCCGATAAGCGCGGCAAATGCGCCGGCGAGCAGGGTCCCGATGATGACCGCCGGGATCACATTCATGGTGAACAGCTTGAAGGACCACACCGCGGCGTAGGAGCCGACCCCGAGGAAGGCCGCATGGCCGAAGGAGAGGGAGCCGGTGAAGCCGAAGAGGATGTTGAAGCCGATGGCGAAGAGCCCGAAGATCGCGAACTTCTGCAGCAGATCGGGATAGGCCGCGCCGACCGGCGCCAGCCAGATCGGCATGGTCAGCACAGCCGCGGCGAAGAGGCCGGTCAGGACAAGGTCCTGCTTGGAATTGGCAGACTGCATGTCAGGTCTCCATTACGCCCTTGCGGCCGAAGAGGCCACGCGGGCGTACCAGCAGGATGACCACGGCAACCAGGTAGATGATGATCTGGTCGATGCCGGGGAAAATGGACTTCACCTCGGTCATCGAGGCGAAGGACTGCAGGATGCCGAGCAGGAAGCCGGCGGCGACCGCGCCGGGCAGCGAGCCCATGCCGCCGACCACGACGACAACGAAGGAAAGCACCAGAAAATCCATGCCCATGTGGTAGTCGGGCGGGAGGATCGGGGTGTACATGACGCCGGCCAGACCGGCGACCACGGCGGCGAGACCGAAAACGATGGTGAAACGGCGCTCGATGTTGATGCCGAGCAGGCCGACGGTCTCGCGGTCCTGCATCCCCGCGCGCACCACCATGCCGAAAGTGGTGAACTGCAGAAAGGCGAAGACGCCGCCGATCACCAGGGCCGAAAAGGCGAGGTAGACCAGACGCCACCAGGGATAGACCACGTTGTCGCCAAGGCCGAACAGGGCGCCGACATTGGCGCTGCCGGCCACCACCTCGGGCGCCGGCGTCGGGATCGGGTTGGCGCCGAACAAGGCCTTGATGATTTCCTGCAGGACGATGGCGAGCCCGAAGGTAACGAGGATCTGCTCGGCGTGGCTGCGCTTATAGAAATGGCGGATAAGGCCACGCTCCATGATCAGGCCGATCAGCAGCATGATCGGGATGGCGAGCAGAATCGCCAGCGGCACCGAGTAGTCGATGATCGCCGTCCCCGTCTCGCCGAACCAGATCTCGAGGTAGGGCACTTCCTTGTAGGCGTCGAAGAAGGTGACGCTTTCGTCCTTCACGCGTTCGGAGAGGGTCAGCATCTTCTGCAGCGAGACCGCGCAGAAGGCGCCCAGCATGAACAGCGCGCCGTGCGCGAAGTTGACGACGCCGAGGGTCCCGAAAATCAGGGTAAGGCCGAGCGCAATGAGGGCGTAGGCGCCCCCCTTGTCGAGCCCGTTCAGAATTTGCAGAAGGATTGCGTCCATCTACCCACAGTCCATTATCTTGCCCCCCTCCCCGGCGGGCAGCTGCCGGGAAGGGGAACAAGACACAACTGATGCCGGCCACCTGCATGGTGGCCGACACCAGCAAAACACCCTGAAATCAGACCTCGTAGGGCCCAAGCTCACCGCCGAAGATCGCCGGATCGTACTCGACCTGGCTGCGCGGCACTTCCTTCACCACCTCCAGCAGATCGAACTGGCTGGTCGGGTTCTGGTTGCCGCGCACGACCAGGACGTCCTTGAAGCACTGGTGATCTTCCGCACGGTACAGCGTCGGGCCGTTGCCCATGCCGTCGAACTCGAAGCCTTCCAGCGCCTTGATGACTTCCGGCGGATAGAAGGTGCCGGCCATCTCGCAGGCGTTGGCATAGAGCAGCGCCTGGACGTAGCAGGTGTGGGCCGCCTGCGACGGCGGGAAGCCGTACTCCTGGCCGAAGGACTTCACGAAGGCCTGAGAGCCTGCGTCCTGCAGCGACCAGTTCCAGTTGGTGGTGCCGAGGATGCCCTTGATGTTCTCGCCGGCGCCCTGGGCCATCAGACGCGAGAACAGCGGCACGACGATCTCGAAGTTCTTGCCGTTGACCTGCTTGTCGCGCAGGCCGAACTGAACCGCCTGGGTCAGGGAATTGACCATGTCCTTGCCGTAGTGGTTCAGGATCAGCACGTCGGCGCCGGAATTCAGCACCGGCGTGATGTACTGCGAGAAGTCACCGGCGCCCAGCGGCGTCTTCACCGCGGCAGTGGTCTCCCAGCCGAGCGCTTCGGTGGTGTTCTTGATCGACTCTTCCTGAGTCCAGCCCCAGGTGTAGTCGGCGGTCAGGTGATAGGCCTTGCGGTCGGTGCCCATGTTCTCCTTCAGCACCGGGCCGAGCGCGGCGCCCGACATGTAAGCATTGAAGAAGTGGCGGAAGCCGTAGCGCCGCTTGTCCTTGCCCGTGGTGTCGTTGGAGTGGGTCAGGCCGCACATGAAGACGACGCCCATCTCCTGGGCCAGCGACTGCTGGGCGATGGCGACGCCGG
>DAIQBR010000350.1:3039-4313 GCA_036781105.1 Kiloniellaceae bacterium | reverse complement strand
TCACCGCCGCCACGCTGACCCCGAGCCGCGCCGAGATGCGCGCCATGGCCTGATCCAGGGTGAAGAGCCGCAGCAGGTAGCCCAGCAGCAGCAGCGGCCCGAAGACGGCGGCAATGCGCCAGGGCCGCTTGCGCTGCTGTTCGACGCGCCGCCAGAGGCGCGGCAGGGCCATGGCGGCCGGGCTCATGAGGGCGAAGAGGTTGCTGCCCGAGTAGCGCTCGTCCCTGAACGACAGGTAGGTGCGGCGGGTCTGAGGATAGCGCGCCAGCAGCAGCGCCGAGGCGGTGAGCCCCGCCGTGACCTCGGCCCCCGCGCCGCGGCTTTCGCGGCAGAAGTGATCGACCATGGCGGTCGTCAGCAGGGCATGGTCGGCGGTGGTCACCAGCAGCGGGAATGCATCGTCGAGTTCCTCGACCGCCTGCAGCACGCTGCCGCTCGGCGAGCCCGCCGCCGCCAGTGCCCGCAGCCGGCCGTCCCGGCACAGCGGCGCCAGCGCCGGCAGTTCGTCAAGCAGGCCGGGCGTGGTCAGCGAGACGGCGATGCGGCCGACCTCGCCGCTGGCCGCCAGGGCCTCGACGACGCGTTCCAGCATGGCGCGGCCGGCGACCGGTGCCAGGCACTTGTGGGCGACGCCGGCCGCGCGGCAGACGGGATCCTGCGGGCCGCGGTCGCCGGCCAGCACCAGCACGGTGAACGGCGTGCCGGAGGAGACTTCCTCTGCCGGGGCCGTCGTCACGGCTGCAGGCTCCGCTCGTACATGCGGAAGGTCTTGTAGGCGACACCGCCGAACTGCTCGATCATGCGGCGCATTGCCAGGTTGTCCTCCAGGATCCACGACAGCTCGCCGCCCTCCACGCCGATTGCCTTCTGCGCGCGACGGATGGCGTCGATCACCGAGATCGCCAGCGCCGCCCCCATCATGGAGCCGTGATAGGCCTTGCGCACCCCCATCAGCGGCATGCGGGCCGTCTTCGGGGTCTTCACCTTCAGGCGCCACAGCAGCTTGGCCCAGCCGAAGGGCAGCAGGCGGCCGTTCAGGTCGGCGATGGCCTCGTTCACGTTGGGCAGGCCGATGGCCATGGCGACCGGCGCACCGTCCAGTTCGGCGATGGCCACCGACTGCGGGCGCACGATGGGTTTCAGGGCCTTGGCCATGTGACGCAGCTCCGAGGGAGACATCGGCACGAAGCCCCAGTTGTCCGACCAAGCGTCGTTGAAGATCTCCATGATCACCGCGAGATCTTCATGGTAGCGGCGCATGTTCAGCGGGCGCA
>DAIQBR010000350.1:0-3029 GCA_036781105.1 Kiloniellaceae bacterium | reverse complement strand
CCTTCAGGCTCGCGGAGGTCGACATCTTGTGCAGGATGTGGGTCGCCGAGGCCGGCAGCTCCGTTGAAGTGTCGTAGTGATAGCAGATGAGGTCCTTGGCTTTGCGAAAGCCGGCCGCCTCCAGCTGCGCACCATAGTAGGGCCGCGCATGCCCCATGAGCATCGACGGGGGATGCTGGAAGCCTTCGACCAGCAGGCCGCAGTCCTCGTTGATCGACAGGTTGAAGGGCCCGAGGACGCGGGTCAGCCCCTGCCCACGCAACCAGTCCTCGGCGGTGCGCAGCAGCGCCTGGAAAACCTCGGCGTCGTCCTCGGCCTCCAGCATGCCGAAGTGGCCGGTCGCGTCCTGGTGGCGCGCCAGGTAGGCACGGTTGACCTGGGCCGAGATGCGACCGACGGGACGGTCGCCGCGGCGGGCGAGCCAGAAGCGGGCCTCGGCGTTCTCGAAGAAGGGGTTCTTGCGCGGGTCCAGATGCTCGCGCCGCTCCAGGAGCAGCGGCGGCACCCAGGCGGGATCGTCGCGATAGATCGCCCAGGGCAGCCGGATGAAGGCCTCTCGGTCTGCCGGCCGCTCGACGGGCGCGACGGTGAGCGGACCGGCGGCGGCGCTCATTCCTGGCGGCCGCGCCGCAGCACGGGGGCACCCGGCTCCAGACCCGAGAGCGTCGCCACCCAGGGAAAGCGCCCGGATTCGGCGCCGGTGTAGCCGAGGTTGAACACCGTCTCGCTGCGCGGAAAGGCCTTGGGGTCGGCGTAGAAGGTGCCGAGCACGCGATCCCAGAAATAGTTGGTGATGCCGTAGTTGCCACGCTCGCTGTGGAAGTGATGCGCCAGGTGATAGCGCTTGATGCGGCGCAGCCACTCCTGCCGCGGCGTGAAGGGCAGATGCTGGATGCAGTGGCAGAACTCGTAGAAGCAGGTGGTGATCAGGCCGGTGGCCGCGGCCAGGGCCGCGGCGCCGGGCCCGCCGATCAGCCAGCCGATCGGCAGGGTGACCATCAGGATGGTCGGCAGCGTGGTGTAGAGCGCGCCGAAAAGGACGCCGAGGTCGTTGGGGTCCTGGTGATGGTCGAAGTGGATGCGCTTCCACAGGGCCGCGGTCTGCGGAAAACGATAGAGCAGCCGCCCGTGCAGCACGAAGCGGTGCAGCAGGTACCACACCAGCGGGTAGACCACCACCGTCGCCGCCGCCGCCGCCAGCAGGCGCAGCGGATCGCCGCCCAGATAGGCCGCCAGTCCGAGGCCGACCACCGCGAACAGCGCGTAGGCCTGGATCGCCGGGTAGGTCACATAGGCCCGGACAAGCTCCCTCAACGTCATCTTGTCGAGGAAGTACTTGCGGCCGGACCAGGGCGTGGTGGCGAGGAACACGGGACGGAGACTGCCTTGCTTGTGCGGAGACGCGCGGAAACCTACGGGCAGGAGGCGCAACAATCAACGCCCGCAGCGGTTCATATCCAGGAGATGCGCCTGCCGGGCTTGTGCCTGTTGAAAAAGCGCCGCATCCGGTTCGACCAGCCCACCGCCAGCTCGCTGCGGCCGGTGACCTTCAGGCCGGCGTCCAGGGTATAGACCAGCGGCAGCGCGGTAGCGATGCGGAAATCCGCCGCTTCGCCGTCGTCCAGGCCTTCGATCTGGCGCACCAGGCCACGAATGCTGCTGGTGTGGGCGACGACCAGCACCTGCCGGTCGCCGGCCGCAGCGCCGCGGAGCTCCGGCGCCAGGGTGTCGCGCCACCACACGGCGACGCGCTCGGCCGCCTGGCCGAGGCTTTCGCTGCGCGGCAGCAGGGCCGGATCGATGCCGGCATAGAGCGGGTCGCGCGACGGCAGGCGCTCGTCATCCTCGGGCAGCGGGGGCGGCTCGGCGTCGTAGTCTCGGCGCCACCGGGCCACCTGGTCGTTGCCGTACTGCAGCGCCGTCTTGGCCCGGTTGTGGCCCTGCAGGGCGCCGTAATGGCGCTCGTTGAGGCGCCAGCTGCGGGCGGCCGGCAGATCCGCCTGGCCGAGTTCCTCCAGGATAATCTCCAGGGTGCGGGCGGCCCGGCGGAGGTAGGAGGTATGGGCCCGCTGGAAGCGGTAGCCCGCAGCGGCCAGGGTGCGCCCGGCGCTCCGGGCCTCCTGCTCGCCGGTGGCGCTGAGCGGCGCGTCGGCCCAGCCGGCGAAGCGGTTCTGACTCGACCATTCGGTCTTGCCATGGCGCACCAGGACCAGCGTTGACATGAATTCCTGTGACTCTCGCGGACTTTTCGAAGCGGCGGCGGTGTTCAGGCGGCGCTTTACCCCACCGGCCGCTGGATATAAACCCTATAGCCGGAGGTCGGCAATCATCGCCAACAATCATCTTTGGGGGCGAAGCCCCCTGGCCGGCCCCCCAAACCCCATTCGAGGCCAGCGGCACCCCTGATTCACATGCCTGTCCTGGAGTCACGCGCAAGCGAAGCGGCGGTACCGCCGGAGCAGGAGCCGGAACGCGCCGGCGCCGCGGCACCGCGGGTCTGGCTGCTGCTGGACGACCGTCCGGGCCACACCACCCAGGTGGTCGGGCTCGCCGAAGCGCTGGGCTGGCCCTACGAGACCAAGCCGTTGCGCTTCACCGCGCTGAACCGCCTGAGCAACCGCCTGCTGGGGTCGAGCCGCCTGGCGCTGGATGCCGGCGCCTCGGCCGAGTTGTCCCCGCCCTGGCCCGATCTCGTCATCGCCATGGGGCGGCGCAGCGCGCCCATCGCCCGCTGGGTGAAACACAAGAGCGGCGGGAAAGCGAAGCTGGTGCAGCTGGGCCGCAAGGCGGCCAACGTCGCCGCCGACTTCGACCTCGCCGTCACCTGCCGCCACTTCCAGCTGCCGCCGCATCCCCGGCGCCTCGATCTGCTGCTGCCGCCGACCCAGGTCACCGCTCCGCGCCTGCAGGCGGCGGCAGAGCGCTGGCCCGACCTCTTCGCCGGACAGGCGCGCCCGCGCGTCGCCCTCATCGTCGGCGGCACCACGGCGCACCACCGCCTGACGCCTGAAACGGCCGAGCGCCTGGCG